>JAIRLV010000311.1 GCA_031259185.1 Elusimicrobiota bacterium
CATTAGTAACTGGATGGGCTATATCTTTATATTCTCCATCTTTTGTCTTTCTATTTGGCATGGATACGAACATTCCTTTTTTTCCATTAATAACTTTCAGATTCCTTATAACAAAAGCATCATCAAAAGTTATCGAAGCATATGCTTTTAATCTTTCTTCATTCTTTAAAAAAATTCTTACTTCTGTAATTTGCATAAAATATTCCCTCCTTGCAATTGAAGCAGTTTTTATTTAACTTAAACCATATTTATAGCCCAAACATAATAATTTTTATATTTGTTTTCAATACTTTTTTTAATTTCAGTTGCTTTTTGACTAGAATTAACTATTCCAAAAACACTAGAACCGCTACCAGACATCAATGAATTTATTGCTCCAAAATCGAGTAGACTTTTTTTTATTTCAGTAATTTCCGGAGCTACTTCTATACTAATTTCTTCAAAATTATTGAACATATCTTTTTCTACGTCAAAATTGTCAAAATTTAAAAATTTGTTTTTTTTGGGGACTTCAAAAAATATTAAATTTTTATAAAAAATATCTTTTGGATACATTTTATTTATATAATCAATTTTAAATAAATTACTTTTTTTATCTTGGTTTGTCAAGCAAAAATTACCTCTATTAGCAAAGTATTTTTCTGAAAATTTTTTATAAATTTCTTTTGTTTTTATTTTAATTTTTGGGAATACTAATACTATGTTATATTTTTTATAATTATCTAATTTTATGAGCTTTTCACCAATGCTAATTGCTAAACATCTGCCTCCAAATAAAAAGAAGGGAACATCTGCTCCAAAGCTTAAAGCTAATTTTATTAATTCTTTTTGAGAAATTTTTATATTAAGATTTTCTATTAAAGTTTTTATACAACTTGCAGCATCGCTAGAACCCCCGCCCAGTCCAGCGCCAAAAGGAATATTTTTTGTAAGATTTATTTCTATTCCTTTATCTATTTTGAATTTCTTTTTGATTGCGTCACACGCTTTGTAAACTAAATTATTTTGATTCGCTCCGACTCTAAAGTTTCCATCAACAAATAAGTCTATTTTATTTTTATCTGTAAAGTAAAAATCTAATTCATCGTATAAATCTATTTCTTGGAATATAGTTTCTAAATTATGATAACCATCTAATCTCTTACTAGTAATTTTAAGAAAAAGATTTATTTTGGCGTTAGATTTTACTTTCAATCATCAAACCTCAATTTTTTTATATCACAAAAAATTTTATTTGCAAATATTTTATACGATAATACTGCAAACAAATTTTTTGATACAAATATATTCTCCGTTAATTACTCAAAAAAAATAAAAATATTTACGCTTCAAAAAAAAATTTGTTGCAATTTATTAAAATTTTGGCAATAGTTTTATACATACGCATACAAAATTAGTATTGCTTTTAATTAATGAAAAAGAATCGTAAAGCATAAAAATATTAGTTTAATTATTTTTTTTATTTTATACTAAGCGAAGTTCTCGTAATTCTATAAAAAAACAAGTAGCCGCAGCAAAAATTAATACTTATTCACTTCTATACCAAGCGAAATTCTCGTAATTCCTAAATTCTTAACAATATCCAACACCCTTATAACCGAATCATAACTTACTATTTTATCTCCATTTATGATAATAGAAACCTCTTGATGTTGGTCTTTATAATCTTGTAGATATAATTGCAAATTTTTTAGACTAAAATTTTTGTTGTCTATATAAATTTCCCCAAATTTGTCAATTATAATTGTCAAAAATCCTGTAACAATAGAATTATCTGTTCCTTGTTCTACTTTTGGCAGGCTAACTTCAATATGAGATTGTATTATCATTGGAGCTGCGACCATAAAAATAATTAGCAAAGTCAATGCTATGTCTGTCAATGGAGTAATGTTTATCCCAGTAAAAACTTTATTTTTGAAATTTTTTTTATATTTATTCATTAATATTTCCCAATCAACGATATCAGTTCTTCGCTATAAAATTCCATGCTTTTTGTAAAATCGTCTATTTTTTCATTAAAATAATTGTATGCAATAACTGCTGGAATAGCTACTATAAGTCCAAAGGCTGTTGTGACAAGCGCTTTTGACACTCCGCCTATTACAATATTGATGCCGCCTAGTCCTTGTCCTGAAATATTACTAAACGCTTCTATAATTCCTATAATCGTTCCCAAAAGTCCTAAGTAAACTGAAATATTAGCGATTGTGCCAACGATTAGAACATATTTTTCTAAATCTTTTACTTTTTTAGCAATTTCTTTTTCCAAAAATTTTTCTATTTTTTCTATTTTTTCATCTTTTAAATTTATTATAATTCTAGTAATATCCGAAAAAATAAAAATTTTTTTATTTTTTTCACAAAAATCTAATACTCCTTCATAATTATCTTTATCTATAAATTTTTCTATTTCTGCTAAAAAATCATCTGCGCTATATTTAGACTGTAACCTCTAGATAATTAACCTGTTTATAATGACTGCCAAGGAAAAAATGGAACAAAATATCAATATATAAGAAATAGAGCCGCCGCTATTTATCAAATAAAATAAATTATTCACTTTAATCCCCCATTTTGCGCTAAAAGTATTATATGTTTTTATTACAAAGATATTTTTTATTATACCACATTTTAATTAAAACTGTAAAATATTTAGGGGCTAGACTAGTATTAACCCATCACATGATTTCCAACAATCCGTATGAATTACAGATTTAATGCAGATTTTCCTTTTTATTATTGGCAAAAGAAAAGTTCTTTTTTACTAAATTATTTATAATTTTTAGGTATTATAACTTTATCAAGCCTTTTTAAAACTCCAAAAACTATTTTTTTACTTCCAGCTCGTCTTATCTTGTATATTAAATATACAAGAACATAAAAAAATTTCCTTCTTTAAATTAAAGAAAAACAAAACAATTTTGTCAAAGCAAATAAAAGAAACAAACTCTTATGAATAAAGAGATTTAACTTCTATATTAAATATATAAAAAAAAAGAAAAATAATATATAATATAAAATGTAATAAGTTGATAATCTATGTCTCGGCAGAACTATGAGTAATGTGGCCTATCAGGATTTCTTTTGAAATTGTGAAGAATATTTAAGCTATAGTTTTTTAAATATTTTTATAGAACGGATTTTTGAGCTAAAAATTTTAATCTTTTATATATAGCAAAAACTTTTTAATTTTTTCAAAAACAATAAAAATATTTTGTCAAAAAAACTATTGTTTTTGATAATTAAGAATGAGGTAATCTTTTTTTATTTGTACAGATAGCATATTTTCAAAAATTATTATATATTCAAGAAATCTGTTTTCAGCTTAATTTCATAGAAAAGCAAAACTTTATTTTTTACAAAAACATTTAAAAAAATTTATATAATTCTATGAGTATAGACATTTAATTATGTTTTTATTATTTTTGTTTAATGATTTATATATAAATCTAATTTTTTTGAAAATTTAATAGCTCAATATTTTACAATTACTTAAATTAGAAATGAAAAATCAAAAATCAAGAGACTAAAAGATGGGAATCAATACAAAATCACAGAAAAATTTTTTGAATGAAATTATTGAAGCGAAAAAAAAAGAATTGAAAATTCTAAAAGAACAATATCCAATAAATTTTGAATTAGAAAGGAAAGAAATTTACCAAAAGACAGAATTTTTCAAAAATGCATTAATTCAAAATAGCATAAATATTATTGCTGAAATAAAAAAAGCTTCTCCAAGTAAAGGAGATTTGAATATAAATTTGGATGTGAAAAAAAGAGCAAAGCAATATGAAAATGCTGGAGCTTCCGCTATTTCAGTTTTGACAGAAAAAAATTTTTTTAAAGGAAAAAATGAGGATTTAATTGATGTAAAAGAAACGGTTAAAATTCCAGTTTTGAGAAAAGATTTTGTAATAGATTTATATCAAATTTTTGAAGCAAAAAAAATTGGAGCAGATGCAATTTTATTAATTGCAGACATTTTGGATGAAAAAACTTTGAGAGAATTTTATGATACTGCAATTCATTTAGGATTAGACGTGTTAACTGAAATTCACGATGAGGAAAATTTGCAAAAAGCTTTAAATGTAAATGTTGATATTATTGGTATCAACAATAGATCGCTGAAGACTTTTTTCGTTGATCTAAATACTACAAATAAATTAAAGAAAATAATTCCAAGCGACAAAATTATTATTAGTGAAAGTGGAATTTTTGAAAAAAAAGATATAGATTTTTTAAATGAGAATAGAAAAATAAATGGATTTTTGATTGGCGAAGCTTTGGTAAAAAATGAAGAGCCTACTCAAAAATTGAAAGAATTATTAAGCTGAAAATTTTTAACTTTTAGGATATTTTATATTTATGGAAAGCAAAAAAACAAAATTTTCAAAAATAAAAATTTGTGGAATTACAAATTTTAAAGATGCAAAAGTAGCTCTTGAGAATGGCGTTGATTTTTTAGGTTTTATCAATTATGAAAAAAGTCCAAGATTTATAGAAATTGAAAAAGCTTTTGAGATAATTGACAAATTGAACCCACAAG
>JAIRLV010000312.1 GCA_031259185.1 Elusimicrobiota bacterium
AGGGGAAATCACAACTAGTTTTATAGAAAAAGAAAAGTTATAAATTTATAAAAAAAGTTTCTATATCCAGACTAATTTTGAATTGATAAAAAATGGTAATTTATGGAAGCAAAATTTAAAAAAATCTTGCTCACTGGGGTAAATGGTTTTGTAGGAAGTCATTTATTGGAGTATTTATTAAAAGAGATAAAAAACGATCCGCAAATAAAATCAGTTTTTGGAATAGAGATTCTTTGTTTATTGAGAGAAGAAAGCAAGCGTAAAAGAAATATCGAATGTAGCGATCTAAACATTAAATATAAATGCATTAACTATAACGAAATTGATAAATTAACAGACCTTTTTGACGAAATAGAATATATTTTTCATATTGCAGGCGTTACAAAAGGGATGACAAGACAAGATTTTATAAACGGGAATGTAGCACCAACAGAAAACATATTAAAAGCTCTAAGACAAAATTTAGAACAAAAACCTCGCAATGATGAAAATAAATTTAAAAGATTCGTATATATTTCTTCATTAGCAGCGTCTGGACCGTCGCATACTTTAGAAAATCCTAAAAAAGAAAACGATATTCAAACTCCAATAGAATTTTACGGTGAAAGCAAGCTTTTAGCAGAAAAAGTAGTTGAAAAATATTCTAAATATATTCCTACGACGATTATTCGTCCAAGCGCTGTTTATGGAGAAAGAGACAGTGATTTTTTGAAAATCTATAAAATGATTCATAATAGTCTGAATTTATTTTATCAAAATAAAGAAAATTATATGTCAATGATTTATGTAAGAGATTTGGTTGAAGGGATTATCAAGGCTAGTTTGAATGATAAATGTATAGGACAAACCTATAACTTAACAAATTTTGAAATTGTTCAATGGAAAGATTTCCAAAATTTAATCGCAAAAATTTTTCATAAAAAATTTTTAATAACTATAAATATTCCAAAATTTATTTTAAAATTTTTAGTAGTTTTAGGGCAATTCTATACGAAAATTTTTCATAAAAAAAGTATTTTGAATAAACAAAAAATAAAAATGAGTTTTCAAAAATACTGGATATGTTCTGGAGAAAAAGCAAAAAAAGATTTTGGATTTGTAGCAAAAACAAATTTGCGCGACGGATTAAAAAAAACTTTACAGTATCATTTTAAAGAAATATATGAGTAAGAAAATAAAATATTAAAAAAAGGAATGTAGGCAAATAAAAAAGGAAACTTTTCTGCTTAAAGAGTTTTTACTATTATTAGAAGACGGTGAAAATTTGAAATTTTTTATAAAAGACTAGATTATGAAAAAAAATGTTTTTTTGTAATTTTATTATTTCTTATCCGGAATATATTAGGTATATAAAAAAAAGAGTATATTTTTTTGAAAATGGACAAATTCTAATCTAAAAAAGGCTGTTTTTATTATTATGAATCAAGATTTAAAAGAAGCTATAAAAATTTATGCTATTGGGTCACATAAAGAATTGAATAATTTTTTATTGGATAAATCAAAAGATAATTTGATAGCAATATTTAACGATTTATTAACGACATACATAAATGATAAAAATTCATCTACTTTGAGGGAATATATAACAACTGCAATTTGCGGATATCAACATTCAGAGGCAAAAATTGGTTATAATGGTTATAGGCAAAAAACAATATCGGGCAAAATTGAGTTTTGTGAAGTAAAACCAAAAAATATAGATAGTAAAGAAGTTAAAAAATATAAAAATAAAGAAAGAAAATCTAAACCATCATTATTAAATGCAGGAGGAAATTTTACTGATTATACTTGGGATAGATTTGATAAAGATTTAAAGAACAATCCCAATATGTTAATTAGTGGTTTTGTGGATGGAAGGTTAATTTATGTATTTGAATTTCCGTTCAAGACAAAATTTTTTGTAGAAAATTTAGAAAAGCAATTAAATAAAAAATTTCAAAATAGAATTAGAAAAGAAAATGATTTTTTAAGAAGCGCAAGTTTTACATATAAAAATTTCATAAATGATAAAAATATAAAACTGATATATATTTTGAATAAAAAAGAGTTAAATAATTATAAAGGCTATATTGATAAAAATTTATTTTTGGAGTTATTGAATTATGCAAAATAAAATTTCAAACTCCATAATAAAAGGTGACACTTTAGAAGAATTAAAGCAATTCCCAAATAATTTTATTGATATGGGCGTAACATCTCCACCTTATAATAAAGGTGAAAAAAATAATGGTTGGCTTGTCAAAAATGTCTTGTATGACAAAATATGTGATAAAAAAGATGAAACAATTTATCAAGACGACCAAATAAAAGTTTTAGATGAATTATATAGAATAACAAAAGATGGAGGAAGTTTTTTTTACAACCATAAAATAAGATGGAATAAAGGCAAACTTATTCATCCAATTGAATGGTTAAAAAAAACAAAATGGTGTATAAGGCAAGAAATAATTTGGGACAGAGCTATTGCTGGGAATATAAGAGGTTGGAGATTTTGGCAAGTAGAGGAAAGAATTTATTGGTTATACAAAGCTATTGATAATAATTTTATTGGAGAAGAGTTAAAATCAAAACATTCTCTTTTGACTTCTATTTGGAGATTTTCACCGGAAAAAAATAGTTTACATCCCGCTCCTTTTCCATTACAACTACCAATTAGATGTATATATTCTGTAATGGATGACAAAAAAAATGGAATTATCATAGATCCATATTGTGGTAGTGGTACGACATTGGTTGCTAGTAAAATGTTTGGGTATTCATATATTGGAATAGATATTTCACAAAATTATATAGATATTGCAAAAAATAGAATTGAAAATTATAAAAATGAAATAAAAATTTTTGATGAAGAAAAAAATAAACATATAGTTAAAAAAACTTTCAAAGAACGAAAGGAAAAAGGAATCTATAATCATCACGATAAAAATAGAAGACAAGAGCTAAAGAATAATAATAAAATAAATAATAATGAAAATTTTTTGTTTTAGGATTTTTTAGATTTTAAATATTTTTATGCAAATGAATGGAGCAAGTATAAACGTTTTATTAATGAAAATTTTATAAGGAAGTTGTTAAAAGATGTTAAAAGAATATAATTTTAAACCGCAGCAACACTTAAAATACAAAGAGACTATAAATCTTGGCAGTTATTATACAAAACCTAAACTAGTTAAAATTGTTTATGATTTATTACAAAGAAATGTTTCAAATTTTAGCGAATATACAATTTTAGATACTTCTTGCGGTTATGGTTCTTTCTTAGATTATAATATTCCTAATAAAAAGATTGGTGCGGATATTGATGAAATAGCTTTAAATAATGTCAAAAGTCCTGCTACTTTGATAGGGCACAATAGTTTATTAAAAATAAACAGACAAGATTATGGACTTATCAATGAGAAATTGATAATTGTAGGGAATCCGCCATATAACGATACTACCTCAATTATAAGAAATAAAATGAAGCAAGAACAGCAAATAGATAATTCAATCAAAACTCGTGACTTAGGTATGTCATTTTTATTATCTTACAACAAATTAAATGCAGATTTTGTATGTGTTTTACATCCTTTATCTTATCTTATTAAAAAGACAAATTTTTTAACAATAAATGATTTTGCAAAAAATTATAAGTTGATAGATTGTGAAATTATAAGTAGTCAAGAATTTACTATAAAAATAAGTTCAACATTTTTTCCAATTATAATTGCTTTATATAAAAAAGGAGAAGGGATGGATTATAATTTTATTCAGAACTATAACTTTAAAGTTAAGAATAAGACTTTTAGACTTTCAAATATGGTTTCTATTGCAAATTTTGTAACAAAATATCCAAATAAGTTGAATGATTATGTGGCAAAATTTTACACAATGAGGGATATAAATGCTTTAAAGCGAAGCCAAACATTTATGAAAGAAACAACTTATAATACAATTTTTGTAAGCAAAGAAAAATTACCTTATTATATTTATGTTGATTGCTTTAAGAAATATGCAATAGAACACGTTCCTTATTATTTTGGAAATTGTGATGTGTTTATTGATTATGATAAATTTAAAAAAAATAAAGAAGCTT
>JAIRLV010000007.1 GCA_031259185.1 Elusimicrobiota bacterium
TAGCTTCGGCGATCAAATCTCCAATTTCTTTATCATTAGCAGAAATTGTTGCAATCTGTGAAATTTCTTCTTTTGTATTCACTGCTTTACTTTGTTTTTTTATATAATCAACTGCAAAATTCACGGCTTTGTCAATGCCATTTTTTATATGTAGAGCGTTTGCGCCAGCCGTAACATTTCTCATACCTTCTCTAACTAATGCTTGCGTCAAAACTGTCGCTGTCGTTGTTCCATCTCCTGCAATATCATTAGTTTTGCTAGCCACTTCTTTCACAAGTTGAGCTCCCATATTTTCAAAAGAATTTTCTAATTCGATATCTTTTGCAATAGTGACTCCATCGTTTGTGATTGTTGGCGACCCATACTTTTTTTCTAAAACTACATATCTTCCTTTTGGTCCTAATGTAACTTTGACAGCATTTGCAAGAGCATCTACTCCAGCTTTTATTGATTTTCTTACCTCGTCTTTGTATTTAATCTCTTTACTCATAAAATATCCTCCTATTCAAAAATATTAATTTTTAATGTACAAAAATAAAAATTTTATTTTACAAAAAGAATGTTGTCTTGGCTAATAATTATGTATTTTTGGTCATCAATTTTTACTTCACGCCCAGCATATTTTTCAAATAAAACAACATCTCCAACT
This sequence comes from Elusimicrobiota bacterium, assembly GCA_031259185.1. Taxonomy (GTDB): domain Bacteria; phylum RUG730; class RUG730; order RUG730; family RUG730; genus JAIRLV01. The sequence continues at coordinate 650 of JAIRLV010000007.1, forward strand.
TTTACGCTCATTGGTATGATTTTCCCTTCGTTGTTGGTCTTACCAGGACCAACCAATACAATTTTTCCTTCCTGCGGTTTTTCTTTTGCAGTGTCTGGGATAATAATACTCCCAACTTTTTGTTCTTTTGGTTCTTCAACCAATACTAAAACATTGTCGCTTAATAATTTTCCGTTCATAAAATCCTCCTTTAATAAAAATTTATTAAATATTATTATGGTTTAGAATTTTGTTATATAAATTTAGCAGTCTTGTATTTTAATTGCTAAATTATAATTAAAAATAACTTAATTTGTCAAGAAAATTTTATCACTCTGATGCTTTGATTGCTAATTTATTCACTAAAAATTATTGCTAAAATTTTATAAAAATTATAAAATGTAAATATGTTATTTTAAAGGTTAGAGTTTTGTTATATAAATTTAGCAGCCTTATATTTCAATTGCTAAATTATAATTAAAAATAACTTAACTTGTCAAGAAAATTTTATCACTCTGATGCTTTGATTGCTAATTTATTCGGTAAAAATTATTGCCGAAATTTTACAAAAATTATAAAATGTAAATATGTTATTTTAAAAGTGGAGAATATTTTAAATTGTCAGAGCATAAAATAATAAATAAGTATCTGAATTATTGCGTTCTTGGTATTGGACAAAGTGGAAAATCCGTTATAAATTTTTTGCATAAATCTGGGATAAAAAATATTTTTGCGAGTGAAACATCTACAACTTTTGAAATTAAAAATCTTTTAAAAAATTTAAAAAATGAAAAAATAATAACCGATTTTGAAATCGGCGAGCATTCTGATAAAGTTTTAGATTGTGATGTAATAATTGCGAGTCCTGGGATAAACACAAATCTTAAAATATTCAAAAAAATAAAAGAAAAAAATATAGATTTAATTTCAGAGTTGGAATTTGGTTATAGAGCATTAAATACAAAAAACATCATAGCGGTTTCTGGTACAAATGGAAAAACTACAACTGTAAATATTTTACATGAAATTCTAAAAATGTATAATAAAGAGTCTTTTTTATGTGGAAATGTCGGGACTCCTATTACGGAAATTGTAAATAATACAAATGAAAATAGTTTTGTGGTTATAGAGGCTAGTAGTTATCAATTAGAATTAATAAAAAATTTTCATCCCACAAAAGCTGGGTTAACGAATATTACTCCGGATCATTTATATCGTTATGGAAGTATTGAAAAATACGCTGAAATAAAATTTAAAATTTTTGAAAATCAAAATAAAAATGATATTTCTGTAATTAATATTGACGATAAATTTTGCGAAAAAATTTCAAAAGTTTTGAATTTGAAACAAAAAATCACATTAAAAACATTTTCTTTAACCGATAAAAAAGCTGATATTTTTTATGATTTAAAAGATAAAACTATAAATTATCCGATTTTAAACTGGAAATTTGATACGAAAAAATTGAAAATTTTTGGGCTTCACAATGTCCAAAATATTATGTTGTCTATTCTCTTGTTAAAAGAAATTATTGAAACTGATAATTGTAAAAAATTAGAAAAATTATTAGAAAATTTTATTGGAATCGAACATAGACTAGAATTTGTTGCAGAAATAGATGGCGCCAAATATATAAATGATTCAAAGTCAACAAACTTTGACTCTACAAAAATTGCGATAAGAGCTTTTGATAATTATGGCAAAAATATAATTTTAATTTTAGGCGGACAACACAAAGGATTTTCTTTTGAAGGCTTGTCAAGTTTGATAGACAAAAATGTAAAAAGTTTAGTTTTGTTTGGAGAAGCAAAAGAAAGACTCACTGATGAATTAAAAAATTTCAAAAATATTATAATCATCGAAAATGATTTAGAAAATTCATTGAAAGCTATAAAAAAAATTGTTAAGAAAAATGACATTATTCTTTTTTCTCCTGGATGCGCCAGTTTTGATCAGTTTAAAAACTTTGAACATAGAGGCGAACATTTTAAAAAATTGGTTTTGAACACTTAATCAAACTTT
>JAIRLV010000057.1 GCA_031259185.1 Elusimicrobiota bacterium
GAAGTTTCATCATAAATATCTACATTAAGCACTTTCATAACAAATGCTGGTGTTAAAAATTCAAGATATTTTTGAACAACTTTTATATCTCGTGAAGTCAGATTCTGATTTGTTATTCCCACATTATAATAAATATAATTTGTTTTAAAAAATTTATATATTTTTCCAGTATATTGTACTCCATATTTATCTACTGGAGAATATCCTATAACACATTCTGGACCATAAGTTTTTATTAATTCTTCAAACTCTAGCAAAGAATATTGTTCAGTCATATCTTCAAATCGACAAATTTCACTTACATTTACATTAGATAAAGAATTTAATGTTGGATTTTTAGTGGTTAGATAAAATTCAAAATCGTTATTATAATTATTTTCTGTCTCTTCATTATATGAATCATTTTTATAATAACATCTCCTGTCAAAATAAAATTCTTTAATTGTAATATTAAAACCCAAAAAGGAGAAAAAAAGTTCAAAGGCATAATTTGTTCCACGTATTTTATATATTTCTATAATATTTTTTATTATGGTTCTATATTTTTTTTCTATTTTAAATTGATCTAAACTTTCTTCTGCCATATCTTTAGTTTCAAAACCAAATAATTGAGAAAGATAATTTATATATTCAAATTTCACTTCATCTGGAGATTGAAACTGTCTACAAGAACTTAATACATAATCAAGTTTATCAAATTCTTTATTTACAGAATCCATAAAGGCTGACATTATTTCGTTATCCTGAATTTTTGTTAAATCATATTCAGGTATAAAATATTTCATATTATTTTGAAAAAAGGAACTTATGCAGCAATACTTATAAGTATAAAATATAGTATGGTAAGTTTCATCACTAATATCCATCTCTCCATATACTGATTTTATTTCTTTAAATAAAAACTTTCCATCCATTAAAGAATGTAAGTCACTATCATAAATTTTATCATGGTTTGAAAGAAGAACAGAAGCAAGATTATACATTGTATTAATGTTATCATTGAAGATTGTTGCTTCCATATATTTGAGAACTTCATTTGAATAATCACTTGATAACATTTCTTTTGTTAAAATTAAGTTATCTTTATTGAGTTGTTCTACTAATTTATCATTATTGCTTAAAATTTGAAATACTTGTTCAAGATTTGGTTCAACAAAATTTACCACTTATATAACTCCACTTTTCTTTTAACTTTCTAAAATTCTGTCTAGTTAGTCTTATAGATTAGTCTTATTAGGCGGACATCTATGTCGCTCGAAAGGGGGTTTTAGCGACATTTTTGTCGCTGGATGACAATTTTTGTCGCTGGAAATTATTCCATACCTACATAATTTAAGACAAATCCACCTATTTGGTTTCCATAAGAGTCATAAGAATCTTCTTTTTTACATAAAATTTCATAAAAATCACAATTCAATTCTTCTACATTATTTGTTCTGCCAGATAAATCAAATCCAAAATAAGAAATAGAACAATTTTCAACACCAGCAACCGTCATAATATCTTTAAAAATTTTAGAACGTGTAATTCGTTGCCCTATTTTAGTAGAATAAATAGAATAATTTTGTGTTAATTTTCTTTCAACTGTTTGTTTTATTTCAACGTATGAATAAGATCTATTATATTCTATTTCAGCTTGTAATTCAAATGGTTTAAAATAAGGAGGTATTAATGTCAAATCCATTCCTGAAATTTTATATTTATTTAAATATTCTTGTATTAAATCTTCGTCGAGAACATTAGATTTATTTCCATCTTTATCTACTTCGTAATCTCTATTATTAACAAAATGAATATAAAATGGAAAATCTTGAAAAGTAGAGTTTTCAGTCTTTTTAAGATAAAATTGAGGAATCCATTTTTGATTAGAAAAATCTTGTGTTTCTACTACGTCTATATAATAATCTGCTTCTCTTGTTGTTTTTACTACTTGTCCATTAACAACTTTTTCTATTAATTGTCTATATTTAAATACCAGTGGATGATCTTGAGTAGGAACATATATATAACCATCAAAATAAGGAACGCTCATCCCATTTGACCATTCCCTTACGTTTGAAACATCATCTACATCATCTTCAAAAAACATATCTTTTGTATAAAGATTATAAAAATCTGGATTTGTAAGATTTGTTCCAAACAGAGTATAATAAAGTTTAACATTATCAGCCCCAGGTTCTTCGTCGTAATAAAATGTTATATTGCTCGTATTTTTCTTTTCTACATTTCCAAAAATTAAAGAATTTCTTGATTTAAAAGATTTTTTAACAATACTATTTCTATTAATAACATATGGTCCATACATAATATCTTCTTCTTTAGCGGCAATACTTCCAATAATTACATTATAAACATCTGAACTTGAAGAACAAGAACTAAGGTTTACAGTAAACGGAAATTCTTTGAGTTGTTCATCTATTGTAAATATAAGATTTGCCGTAGAGGAAAAATTATTACTTAAGTTTGTTAACAAATCAATAGTATTCAATTGAACTATATCGATAGGAATAACATCTATATTAGTTTGTATTGTATATATTGATGAGGTTTTTACTGGCGCAGAAGTAAATTTTACATCAAAAGTTGATTTGCTTGGTATAATTTT
>JAIRLV010000068.1 GCA_031259185.1 Elusimicrobiota bacterium
TTCATCTTTTCTAATCTGTTTTTTATTTAATAAACTTCTTGCTATTCTTAAGTTTTTCAATGTCGCTTCTAAGTTTTTTTTAGCTTCTAAATACATTTTTTCTTGAATTTCAATATAAAAAATAATTTTCTCTATTTCTATTGACAATTTTTTTGCAAAATTTTTAATTTCTTGTTCATTTTTATTTAACTTTAGATTCAATTCTTTAATTTTTAAGTATTGATATCCGCCGTCAAAAAGGTTTAATTTTCCAACAAAAACTACGCTCCAATATCTATCTTCTGGATCATTACTAAATTTTTCTTCGTTTAAATAACCATAATTCCCTTGTACGCTAAATACTGGTAAAAATCCTTTTTTTACGCTAGACTTTTCTTTTATTATAGAATAGTTAGTCAATATTAATTTCTGCATATCCTTTCTTTTGTTCAATGCTTTATTAAAAATCATATTTATAGACTTTTGTGAATTTGTGAAAGCGTTTGTCTTGACAGATTCTAAACCTTCAAAATCTAAAACTTCAAAATTTTCAAAATCAGACATTGGGATTTCTAATAATCCTGATAATTCCATTTTATTTGTATAATATAATTGTGTTACATTATATAATTCTTGCTTTTTATTGTTAATCGTAATAATTAAATTTAAAATAGTTTTTTGCGTTTCAAGATTCATGTTAAACTTATTTTCCAAACTTTTTAAATGTTTTTCTAAAATACCAACATCTTCTTCTAATATTTTTTTTGTTTGTTCATATTTCATCAAGGTATAATAAACATTTGCTACATTTAATGAAACATCTTGTATTTTTTGCAAATAACCCGAGTATTCTGCTTCATATCTTTTTTTTAAGGAATTTATTTTTGAAATGTATGTAAAATCTAAAAGTTTTTGCTCTCCGCTTATATTTAAATCATATCGTCTTATTTTTGTAGGAACTAATTCTGATTTAAACTGAAAATCTTTGAAAACTATATTAGATTCAAAAGAATTTTGATTTGTATCTTGTCCTGTCAAATAAAATTTTGGGAACATTTGAGTTCTATTTTGAGAAATGCTATTTTTTAATTCTTTCAATTCTAATCTCAAAATTTTTAGATCTGGATTATTTTCTTTTGCTAAATCTAGCGCTTCATCTAATGTTAATATTTTTGTTTTTGCTAATAAGTTAATATTTATTGAAAAAAGAAATAATATGAATAATATGAATAATATGAATTTTAGAAATTTCATAACTTAAATAAGCCTTCATTTGAAAAATAGATTTTGTTTATTCCTCTCTGAAGCCACGCCTTAAACTTTTTAATAAAGGATCTGTCAAATATTGTAAAAATGTTCTACTCCCTGTTATAACAAAAACTTCCGCTGGCATACCAGGATGGAGTTTTATATTTTTGTCTTGTATTATTTTTTTATTTTTTTCATCAGATTCATCTATTTTTATTTTGATAATGTAATAAGACATTTTTGTTGCCGGATCTGTAATTTTGTCTGGAGCAACATATATTACTTCTCCAAATAATGCTGGAATATATCTAGATTTATAAGCAGAAAGATTTACTTTTGCTTTTAACCCAATATGAACAACATCTATATCTTGCGGATTCAATTTTGATTCTATTATTAAATCATCGTTTTGTGGAATTATTGTCATTATATCTGTATGCGGAGGAACTACGCCGCCAATTGTATAAAATTTCATATCACTTACAATTCCAGAATATGCAGTTTTTATAATTATTCTATTAAAAACGTCCTCGGCATTCATAATTCTGGCATCTAAATCATTAATCTTAACTTGAGTTTCTTTTAATTCTCTCAAAATTTCATTTTCTCTTTCATTTTTTAGATCAATGATATCTAATTTACACCTATTTATTGCTTGTTTTGCTTTTGAAATTGACGCAACCAAATTGCCTATATTTCCGCTTAATTCTTCAATATTTCTTTTTAATGCATACAATCTTATCTGCGTTTCGTGTCCTTCTTGAACTAAACTTTCAACCAAATTTGCTTCTTCTTGTAACAAAATCAATTGATTTTGATAAGATGTTTTTTGAATTTCTAATCCTTTTATCTCTTCTTTTAGTTGTTCTATTTGATTTTTATAAATATCAATTTTGTTTTTTAAATCATTCTTTCTAGAATTAAATAAATTTTCTTGAGTTTTTATTATTTCCTGATATTGATAAAAATAATCATAGTCATTATTTTCGTTTGAAATATTTGTAAAATTTTCGTTTTCTTGTAAATATTTTTTTAATAAATTATAATAATTGCTATTACTAATTTTTTTTTCTAATTCTAATGTTTCATTTTCTTCTTTTTCTGCAAAAAGTCTTATTTCATTAGCTTTTTGAGAGATTATTTCTCCATACAAAATTTTTATGTTTGATTTTGCAGATATCATACTTAATGCCATCAATTCTTGTCCTTCTTCTACAAAATCTCCTTCTTTTACAAAAATATTTTCTATGATTCCGCCTTCTAAATGTTGAATTATTTTTTGATTTGCATCTAAAACTACTGTTCCTGAACTAACCGATGCGCTTTCTAGTTTTGCGAAATATCCCCAAATAAAAACTAACAAAAGAAACACATATAATAAAAAAATCCCTACTTTTATTGGCTCATCTGATAAAAAATCTAAAATTTTTGATATAGAATGTCTAATTTTTGGCAAGCAATTCTTTTTTTTATTTCCGATTTCTTGCATATAAATTCCTAACTTTTTGTTGTCAAGTGTTCTATAACTTTGTCTTTTGTATCAAATAATTTTATAACTCCATCTTGTAAAATTAAAATTTTATCTACTATTGATAAAATATTCATTTTGTGGGCTATAATAATAGTTGTTATATTATTTTGTTTTGCATATTTTATTGTATTCAAAAATTTATTTTCGCCAAAACTATCTAGATGCGAATTTGGTTCATCTAAAACTACAATTTTTGGATCTTCATAAAATGCTCTAGCCAGTCCAATTAATTGCGCTTGCCCAGATGATAAGTGATTGCCTCCAATACCAATTTCTGTTTCATATCCATTTTCTAGCTTTAGTATCATCTCGCTCGCCCCAGTTATTTTTGCAATTTCTAAAACTTTTTTTTCATCAAATTTTTGTTGCATTCTAGCAATATTAGATTTTATGTTTCCTTTGAAAAGTTCAATATCTTGAGGCAGATAACCTAAAAACTTGCCTAATTTATCTTTATCCCAACGAAAAATGTCCGCTCCATCTAGTCTAATATTTCCGCTACTTGGTTTGTAAATTCCAACCAATAATTTAGCAAGCGTTGTTTTTCCTGCTCCAGATGGTCCAATAATTGCAATAATTTCACCTTTTTTTATCTCAAAATTAACGCCTTTTATAATTGGTTTGGTTTTATTATTAATTGAAAAAATCAATTTTTCTATATAAAAATTGCCGTCTGGTTCTGGTAATAAAACTTCTTCTTCAAAATTATCAGTATTTTTGAGAAAATTATCTAATCTAGTATAAGATTTTCTAAATGTAATTAGACTTTTCCAAGTTGCAATCCCTGTTTCAAACGGCGCTAAAGCTTTTCCAGACATTATAGAAGTTGCCATAATTCCACCGCTACTCATTTGTCTATTTATAACTAAATATGCGCTAACTCCTGTCA
>JAIRLV010000071.1 GCA_031259185.1 Elusimicrobiota bacterium
TACAAAATAAAAAATAATTATGACTATATTGTTGAAAGAAAAGAGCAGATTAGTAAAATTGACAAAATAGAGCAGGATATAGAATATATAAAAGAAAATTATAGGATTTGGATAAAAGAGATTTCAAGGGATTTTAGGTATGTAGGGAAATAATGACTGGAAAGATTAGAAAAAATTATAAATTAATAGATTTGATAAGCAAAAATAAACATAGTGAAATATATTATAGGAAAGCATTAGGAAAAGAATATAAAAAATTTTTAGAGGCATTATTTAAAGAATTAGAAAAGAAAGGACTGAAAAACGGGAAATTAGAGCAAAAAGAAGTTGATAAGATTTTTAAGGAATTTAGAGGTAAAAAGTTCATTATATTTGAAAGGAATACAGATAAAATCTTAAAAAAGTATGTTAATTTATTGAGTTATAGAAATAAGATGACAATTACTGAAAAAAAGGAAGTTTTGAAAGAAGCGTTAACAATAAATTATGATAAAAAGCTATATGAGCCATATTTGAGAGATTTTATAAAAGATAATACATTACTTATAAAAAAGGATTTAGAAATAGAGACAATAAACAGGATAGAGGAAGCAGTCTATAAGTCAATGGCAGGCGGAGAAGGAGAATATGGGATTATAAAGGAATTGAAAGAGATACAAAAGACGAATGAATTAATGACAGATAGTAGGATAAAATTGATAGCGAGGGATCAGAGTGCGAAAGCAAATCAAGCGATGAATATGATAAGTCAAAAAGCAGCGGGGATAGAATATTTTGAGTGGGAAACGGCGCACGATGAGCGAGTAAGTAAAGGCAAAGGCGGGCATAAACAATTGCAAGGCAAAATATTTAAATATGGAGATACAGAGGATAGATTGCCAATAATAGATAGTTATGAAAATCACGGGTTACCAGCCCAGAGACCGAATTGTCGTTGCACTGGATTAGGTGTGATAGTGCGAGGCGAATATAAAGTAGAGTATTTAGGTAAAAATGAAGGGTATAAAATAATAGGGAATAGGTTTAGATGATAAATAATTAAGTTATTAAATGAATTTTAATAACTAAAAAATATAAAATATAAAGTATAAAAAATGTTCTTTGACAATTTTGTTTAGGTTATGGTTAGAAAATAAAAAAAGGTAGTTTTATTTTGAAATTAAAATGATGCAATTTTTTATTCTATCTAATAATTTTTTTACAATCCAAATATATACGTTTTTCCTGATATAATTAAAATTCCTTGCCTTATAATATCCATACCGAGAATTACTGAAAATGTTGGCTGTTCTGGGATTTCTGTAACTTCTACTTCTGGTGGCGCTTCCACTCTCAAATTATTTTCCATCAAAAATGGCATACCTATTCTTAATTTATATTTGTTAGCTTCAGTTATTCCAGCTGCTGTATTTATTTCTGTTTTCCCAATAATCTGTAAATTTAATTCTCTTGCTAAGTTACATACAATACAGCTTTGAGTAGCCCCAGTATCTAATAATGCTTTTACTGGTTGATTTTTTAATGATATTTCTTTCGTATTTATAATAAATATATCGGCAATTAGTTGATTATTAATTATTGGCAATTGAAATCTAGGCATTTAATTGCACTCCTATAAAACCAAGATTTACAGGACCGTCATTTTCTACTTTTTGTATTGAATATAACTTGTCTGTATAAATTGCATTTGCATATTTTATAGCATCATCTAAAGAGTCAAAATAATCAATAATTTCACTATGTCTCAATAAAGCATATTTTCCGAAATATTTTTGGATTATTTCATCTAATTTTGTTTTGAAAAATTGATAATTTTTGTCAACTTCATCTTGTAATATTTGTTTTTTGTTTGTATCCATTTTTTACACCTCCTTTTTATATATTATAACGCAAAATAGTATTAATTGCTTTTTTAATAATTTTATTCATTTTTCCCATCTTTTTTTTATTTTCTAATAAGAATATAACACAAACTAACCAAAATTGTCAAATTATATTATACAAAAATATATAAAAATGATGGTAAAAAAGAATAAAAAATATTAAAAAAAATAAAGAAACTAGTTAAAAGGTAAAAAAATGAAAATAAACAATAAAAAGAGCATGAGATATATAGATGACAATGGATTTTTGTATGTAGAGAGAAGCCCGATATTAATAAGTGGGGTATTGGAATATTTAGGTAGCGAATTGATAGCGGATGATAATGATGTTATAGCTGGAGTAAAAATAGAAAAAGATAAAGTATATAAAGTTTTTATATCAGCGAAAGAATTAGAAAAAGGAAAAGAAACCTTTAAACTAATACCAATAGTAGACGATCATAAATGGCTAGGGGAAGATGGAGCGAATGCAAGGGATTATCAAGAAGGGACGACAGGAGAGCGAGTAGAAGTAAAGGATGGATATTTATATATAGATTTAAAATTTACGAATTTAGAAACGATAGAAAAAATAGAGAATAATGAAAAGACAGAATTATCTGCGAGTTATACGAATGAATTGGAGAGGAGTAAAAATAAAGATTATGATTTTGTAGCGAGCAATTTAAAAGCGAATCATTTAGCGTTGGTGGATATGGGTAGATGCGGGCGAGATGTGCGAGTGATGAATGGGTTAGCATTTGAGATAAGTAATAGCTTTGAAGAGAGCGAGCATCCTAGAGATAAAGATGGGAAGTTTGCGAGTGGCGAAGGAAGTAATAAAGACGACAAAAAAGTAATTCAAATAACAGGTAAAGAATTAGGTGAATATAAAGATATAAAAGAATTGAGGGAGAAGGCGATAGAGTATTATAAAGATAATTTGGCTGGTAAAAAAGTAAAAAATGAAACACTAGGTGAGATAAATTTTAGTGAAAAGGGCTTCAAAAAGCCGATATCTTTTAGCGCTGATGAAAAAAAATTATTATTATTTCCATATTTGCAAGAAATAATAATTAATTCAAAAGTAATAAAAGAAGAAAAAGAAAAGTATAACAGAGATAATATAGAGAAATGGTTTTTGTTAGAGAATAAAATAAAGATTAAAGATAAAGAACAAAATGTCCGAATAAATATAAGACAAGATAATAATGGCAAATTATATTACGATCATTTTATAGTAAAAGAAAAGGGCTTTAGCCCTACCTACTCATCCAATGCAGGGGGTCATAAAACCCTTACTTCCAAAAATGGAATTATTAATAATATAACACAAAATGAAATAGAAGTCAACATATTTTTTGTTGATGACAATGAAAATAATAAAAAAAAGGAGAATAAAATGTCAAAAGAAAAAAGTATTTTGAATGACGCCAAACTAATAATAGATGGCAAAGAGATTGATCTTAATAAATTTTTTAAGGAGGAATTAGGAGAAGGTGAGCATGATGACGCGATCAAAGCTGAGAATGAGGAAGAAAAGAAAAAAGTGACGGAGTTTTGTAATGAATTAATGAAAAAATTAGAAGGTGAAAAGAAAGAAAAAAGTGAAGACGAAAAAATAGAAACAGATAATGAGGATGACAAAGAAGATAAGAAGGAAGAAGGGAAAAAAGAGAAAAAGGAAGAAGAAAAAGGAGAAAAGAAAGAGGAGGAAAAAGAAAAACTAAAAGCGCAAAATTATGAAGCGATACATCAAAAGATATATAACTCAGTGAAAGAGAAATTAGAGAAAGACTATAAGGAGATAGTAAGAGTATATAATACGGTTAAAGAAATAACTGGAGAGTTTAACTTTTATGGGATGAGCGCTAGAGATATTCTTATAAAAGGATTAAAAGGGACAAATATAAAAGTAGAGAATGAAAGTAATGCGGAATTAGAAGCTATGATAAAAGTAGCGAAACAAACAACAAAGATAGATAATAACTTTGTATATGGAAATGAATATGAGAAAGATAGTAAAGAGGAAATAGAAATAAATATATAAAAAAATTATTAAAATAGAGACATTGTCTCAAAAATAAAAAAGGAGAAAAATTATGTCAAATTTTCAAAATCAAGCGAATATAAGTATGGGATTAGGAAAAGTCGGGACAATATCAAGGAGAAATCCATTGACGCATCTATCATTTTTAGCGGAAGGCAATAATATTGTATCTGGGAGTTTTGTAAAAAGAGGTACAAATCCAGAAGGTCAAGCTAAAGCGTTAGAGGCGGGAGATACTGCAGACTTGATATTAGGAGTAGCGGTATTTGAAAAATATCAAGTAAATTTGAGTGGACAAAATACATTGATAATTAATGAAGGCGAGGAGATGACGGTAGTTTTGAAAGGGTATGTATATATCCAAGCAAGCACGGCATCTAGCGTAGGAGACAATGTAATAGTAAATCCAACGACTGGAGAAATAAGGACTTTGGTATTGACGTATACGACGACGGCTAATCTAACTAGTGGAGCGGTGACTACGACAAATAATGCCCCTGCAGGATTTATAGACACAGGCTTTAAGTAGAAACTGCTGGAGCTGGTAATGAAGTAATTGAAATTTATAAAATATAAAAATTAGTTATAAAGGAGAAATATAAATGATAAAATTTAAAGTAAATAATTCAGTAAGCGTAAGTCATATTGACAATAAAGAGTTATTGGGAGTATTAAATAAAAAAAGCATAATAGGCGTTCAAAACGCAGGGCAATTAGTAACAACGCCAAATATAAATGTACCATTAGGAGCGTTAGCATACATAAAACCAAAGGCGATAGAAGTATTGACAGCTGCAAGAATGGCAGATAAAGTCTCAAAACCTCAAAAGAATGGAGTGTGGTCAAATAAAGCGGTATCTATAACTGTAAAAGAATATACAGGCAAAACTACGCCAGATGATGGTTTAGCGGATAATGGGACAGAAGCGAAAACAAATTATTCAAATGTATTAAGGGGAGTATATTATTATACTACACATTGGATGGCGACAGATATAGAAGAAGCGACAATAGGAGCGTTTCAAGATACAAGCTATAGAGACAGCCAAATCAATGCGGCAATGAGAACCTTGGCAATAGATAGAAATAAATTCTTTTTTAGAGGACTTGGATATAAAGGCTTAGAAACGCCGATATACGGGCTATTGAATGACCCAAATTTGAGACCATATATAACAGTAAGCGACAATGGCGAGCAAACGTCGTCTACATATTGGAAAGATAAAACACCAGAACAAATTAAGAACGATATAGTAGCAGCCTATCAAACATTAATAGACCAATCAAATTCGTTGGTAAATGAGGAGTTGTCAACAGGCAAATTAATATTAGCGATAGCAGGCGGAAGTATAGGGCAATTGTCAAAAGCAAATCAATATGGATTAACAGCAAAGTCATTATTAAAAGAAGAATTTGGCGATAAATTAGAGATATTATCAATACCAGAGTTTAACAATGCTGATACTAATAGCGATGTGTTTTATTTAATATTTGTTCCAGCTGGAGAAGAACCTACCTGTATAAATAGTTATGTAGAAATGGCAAGAGCATATCCAATATTTGTCCGTGATAGTGAAACATCGCAAAAACTAAGTGCAGCGACATCAGGCTGTATAGTGCAATTTCCATTATTCATAGTTCGCTATAATGGAATAGGACAAACAGCATAAGAACTAATTTGTTTTTATTTTGTTTATTTTTGAAATTTGATATTTATTGGCATTTGGCGTTTTGTATTTTTTTTGTTAGGTCTTTGAAAATTTTTTTTAATATTAAAAGTGAATAAAAGGTTATTCATAGTGAGTCCACATGCTGAATATAGCAATAATTTTTTCGTATTCCCTAACCTCATAAATCAATCTATGCTGTTTATTGATTCTACGAGAAATTGAGCCTTGTAAATTACCTGAAAGTTTTTCATAAGTAGGAGGAGTTTGGTAAGGATTTTGTGAAATAATATCTAAAAGCAATTCTACTTTAATTTTTAGAGTTTTATGTTGCTGAATTCTTAGTATATCTTTTTTTGCAGATTTTAAAATTTTAATTTTATATTTACTCATTCCAATTAAAATCCTCTAATTCAGCACTTGGCGTATTCATTCCTTCTATAATTTTTTCCATCATACCTGGTATGCTTTCTAAATATTCAGTATCATTTTTGTATTTTTTATTAGGGATATTTAAAGAAAAAGGGATAGCTTGTTCTAAAATTATTTTATAAAAAAATATATTAATCGCTTCTGCAATAGAAATCCCTAATTTTGAAAGCGTTGTATCTACATTTTTTTTTATATTTTCATTAACTCTAACATGTATAATAGCATTTTTTTTAATCATGAATAGCTCCTTTTAATTTAAAAAAAATTATAAAATTTTATTTACAAGCATTAAATAAATGTGAAATAAATGTGAAACAAATATAACACAAATTAATTAAATTGTCAATTAAAAAAAATTAAAAAGGAGAAAAAAAGTATGTTTATAATAAAAAAAGGTTCTAGTCCTAGTAGTTTTCAATTGAAAAATAAAATAATAACATTAAAAGCAGAACCGATAATAAACAATATTGATAACCAAGACTGGGAGGAAGTATTAACAAAATACGGAAAATTTGTAAAAGAGCGGATATTTGATGAAAAAACAAATCCTAAAGGCTGTTTTATAGTGAGTGATAAAAAAGAAATAGCAAAAGATGAAGGAGCAGAAGTATTAGGCGATTTAAAAGATAACTCATCAAGAATAAATGTAGCTAATGCAGACGATGCAGATAATTCAAAAGATAGTTATTCTATCAATAGTGATAATAGTGGTAGTGGTGATGACACTAGCACTGGGACTATTGATATAGTTAGCGATGAAGAATATGAAAGATTAGAATTGTTATCAAAAGCGAAAGAATTAGGAATAAAGGCAGCGCATTTATACAATGTGGAAAATTTAAAGGAAAAAATAAATCAAATACTAAAGGAACAATCTAAAAAAAATGACTAATCAAATAATAGTAGATCCTGAAAAATTTAGAAAATATTTTAATGAATTTGTAAATGCAAGCGATGACCAGATAGAATTTGCAAGTTTAGGAGCATCTAGTTTTATCTCAACAACAAAAGGCAGTATTAACTTATTAGAAAAGTTGCAAGAGCGAGGAGTATATTTAGCGACAGCGCATATTTTGTCAATCCAATTGGATCCGACAAAAGCAAAAGGTTTTATAGGTAGCGCAAGAGAAGGAAAAGATAGCGTTAGTTATATTCCGCCGCAATTCAAGAATAATTTAGAATATTATTTGAGTCTAACGCCATATGGATTAGAGTTATTATCAATCCTTTCGCAGATTCAACCGCTTACGCCAAAAAAGCCAGCTAATATATATCCGTATTATAATGCAATTAGGAGATAGCTTTATGTCGGAAGATTTTAGTATTAGTATTGATATGAAAGATTTAGATCAGACTTTTAAAAAAGTATTGAGAGAATTAAAACATATAAAAGGAGTAAAGGTTGGATATTTTAGAGATTATAAATACCCGAATGGACGATCATTAATAGCGAATGCATTGACCCATGAATTTGGAGCAGATGTAAAAATTCCAGATTATGCAGGCAGACTATATAAACATATAAGTAAATTGAATTCTAAAATATTCAATAGAAAGGGTAGATCTCTTAAAAAAGGTATAAAAAATTGGTTAAAAGTAGATATAAAAAAAACATTTAAAATACCAGCCCGGCCATTTATGGATATAACGCTTAATAAATATGCTGACGAATGGGTAAAAGATTTTCAAAAGAATTTAAGTAATGAAAGAGATATAGGTATGCAATTATTAGAACTGGGAGATAGTATAAAAAGCGATATAGCCCATACGATTAACTCCAATCTTCCACCACCTAATGCAAAGTCTACAATTAGAAAAAAGAAATCAACTCAAACGCTGATAGACACAAAAAAGATGGTAACTAGCATACATAGAGAAATAGTATTGTCAGGAGAATAAAATGAATTTGCATAATATAGTCGGTCCTGCATTAGATGTATTAAACAAGCGAGTAAAAATAAAGATTATAAAAGGTGGGAAAGTCGCATACAACCCTTTAACGACAATTCCAACGACGACAGGCGGAGAAACAATTGAAGTATTAGCAAGAGTTCAACCATCAGGAATAGACGCAATAACTAGAGCGGAGCGTGAATTGATGGGATTTGAGGTATTAGATTTTTATGTAAGCGCAAATGCCGTTGCAATGGATTATATAGAGCAATTGGCGAATGACAAAATTATTTACAACGGGTTTATTTATAACATAGTTTCAAGGGAGAATTGGTGGAAAAACGGCTGGATGATGTTGACAGCATACAAACTGGAGAAAAAAATTGACGAGCAATGAAATATTAGAAAGGATAAGAAAATATATAAAAAAGTATATGCCGAGTTTTCAATTTATAGAGGCATATTTAAACGATGAGCCAGCGCCATTAGTGGATTATGGAGTGATATTTATAAGGAGTGTAAAACCTAAAAGCTGGGGACAAATTAGAGAAATAGTAGATTTGAGACAAGAGCAAATAGTTAAATTCGTGAAAGATATGCAAAGAATATATACTTTTCAAGTAGATATATTTGGGAATAATGCATTGGAAAATATAAAACTAATACAGCAATATTTAGACGCTCTATTAGATAATGATAGAGAACTAGGAATGAAGGGTAATTTAGGAGAAATATTAGACAAGACATATATAATGGATAATAGTCGCTGGATGAGATATTATAGTTTTGATTTTGAATTATTTATAGTAGATACAATAGAATTAAATGCAGAAATGTATTTAAAAAAAGGCGTTGTAGAGGTTGTAAATAGAGGGAATAGTTATCATGAATAAAGACCTAGTCAAAATAGAAGTAAGCAAAGATTTATTATTGTATGGGTTGAGATATGTGATAAAGATATTAGATAATAATATAAAGTTAAGCAATGAATTCAAGGAAAGCGAACATAAGAGAGATAAGGTAGGAAGGTTTGCAGAAAAGGGAAAGAGTGATAATTACAAAGAAATATTTGAGAGAATAAAGAGTGAAGTTGACCCTGAAGTAAGGGCAAAGATGGAAAAAGTGAATATTGATTTTGAAAAAGATAATATTTTGCCAGAACTAAATAAAGAGGATTTAGAGGAATTAGAATTAAAAAAAGATTATCCAGTAAGATTAAAGAAAAATATTATTGCTAGACAGGATTTGGAACATACAGAAATAAAAAAAGAGGATGTTAATATGCTACTTGCGACAGCATTGTATAATCCAGATATAAAAGCGGAAGGTAAAGGCGAAGGCTATATACATTTTGTGAAAAAATTAGGGAATAATAAAAATTCTTTGGTTCTTTTAGATATAAAAGAAAATTATGATGGTTTTTATGATATAGTACATTACTTTTTTATTAGAGAAAAGAGTAAAAAACAAATGCTAAAAAAATAAAAGGTTAATGTGGAAGGACGCCCAATCTCATTTAAGAGAATCCCTTCATCGTATTAGTGAAAATCACTAAACGGCAGGCGGGGGCGAATTTTCTGCAGTTCGCATCAACCTTTATAACTGAAATATACACTAAAAAACTAAAAAAGTCAAGATTTTTTAATATTGGCTTTGAAATATAAAAATGTTCTTTGAAAATTTTGAATTTAGTTAAAGGTTAAGATTGTTTAGAATTGTTTAGTTTTATTCCTAACATTGATAATGCGAAAAAAATAATCCCTAATATATTTTCATATATTTTTTGCATAATTTTAATCTGAAATTCTTTATCTGAAAATAACCAAATATTGAATAAAACAAATAGAGAACCCAATCCTGAAGCTAAAAAAATTAAGATTATGATTTTTGTATATTTACGAAAAACATAATTATCATTTTTTTCTTTTGTTTTAAGTTCTTTATCGCTAAAAAGTTGTTTTGGATTTTGTTTAGATATATGCGACATTATAGCCTAAATTCCTTAGTCTTAGTATAATTGCTGGTTTTGATACAGCGAAATTAGAAGCAATTTTTTTTATAATTTTTTCATCTTTTATAAAAGTCTTTTTTTCAATTTTTAAAGTTTCCAAATATTCGTCTACATATTTTACAGGCATTATGATATTAGCCGCTAAATCGTCAGCTTCTATTTCTTTTTCATTATCTAAAGAATCAATACTTTCTCTTCCAATTTTACTTCCGTCAGAAATATGAGATTTATGCAAAACAAAATGCGCTATCTCATGAGCAATAGAAAAACGTTGCCTTTCTTTGTTTTGGTTTTCATTAACGATAATTTTAAACTGTTCTCCATCCTTTACTATAAAAGCAGATTCGTCACTATCCATAATTTCACTATATACAGCTATTCCAAGAGTATTAGCAAGAGAAACTATGTCAATACTTTTTTTTTCATTAAAGCTACAGTCTACAAATTTTAATAATTCTTCTTTATTCATAATAAATTACCTCTTTTAACAACTATTAATATTATATCATATTTTTAACTAAATTCAAATAAAAAAGTCAAGTAATAATAAAAAAAGGAGGGCATAATAAGAATATCAATTAATGATATTAAGGGAATAAGTTCTTTGAAATAATTATATAAATTATGTTGTTTTGGATAAAATGTTTATAAGGTATAATTTTAATTCATCTTTAGAAATTTTATTATCGGCAATATCTAATACTAACAATTCCATTTTTTGAGTATATAAATTTAACATTTTATAACTAAAACCATTTATAGCAAGAAAGTAAGCGCCTAGTGCCAGACTAGGGTGTGTTGACACAATTTAAATAAATGATGCTAAAACAAAAATAAACAAATCCAATATAGCTAACATCCAATTTATCATATCTAGTACATATTCTACGAAACTCCTTAATTCT
>JAIRLV010000084.1 GCA_031259185.1 Elusimicrobiota bacterium
ATAGTGTTACCGGCATAGTAAAAGAAATATATTCAATAGATTATAATGGAACAAATTTTACAAAAATTACTAATCATAATTCTATTTCTATATTGCCATCTTTTCACCCTAAAAAAAATAGAATTTTGTATACTAGTTATTATTTAGGTAATCCTGATTTATTTATTTACGATTTTGATTTAAAATCTAGAAGGACTATTTCAGCCAAACAAGGCTTGAATACAACAGCAGTTTTTTCTAATCAAGGAGATAAAATTGCTCTAGCTATGACAATCAACGGAAATCCAGAAATTGCAATTCTAGATCAATCTGGGAACTTCATTGAAAATGTGACAAAAAATAGATTTATTGATATATCGCCTACTTGGTCTCCTGATGGAAATAGAATTGCATTTATTTCTGACAGAACTGGAGTTACTCAAATATATATACATGATTTTATTAAAAAAAATACTTACCCAATAACTTTTGATACAAAATTTAAAGACTCTTTAGACTGGGCGCCGAATTCAAACGAAATTTTATTCTCCTCTATTATTGATAAAAATTTTGAAATATGTAAGATTGAGCTAGATACAAAGAAAATATATAGGCTTACAGAATATTCGGGAAATAATGAAGATCCTAGTTGGTCTTATAATGAGAGATATATTTGCTTCACATCCACTAGAAATGGTAAAAGAGAACTTTTTGTTATGAATAATGATGGAAATAATCAAAGAAAAATTTCCAATTGCGATGGCGATATATTTACTCCAAAATGGTCGCCATTATATTACCAATAAAAATGAAAAATTAAAAAAAAATCAATTTTTAGTGCAATAGCGTAAAATTTTTAAATATTAAATCAGAAATGAAATTTTTCATTAAACGGAAAATTTAATTTTTATATAAAACATTACGAATTTGACAAAGGGAGACAAAAGTGACTACAAAACGAGATTATTATGAAATATTGGGCGTCAATAGATCGGCGGCAGAATCTGAAATAAAAGCCGCTTATAGAAAACTTGCGCTAAAATATCATCCGGATAGGAATCCAAACAATAAAGAAACTGAAGCAAAGTTTAAGGAAATTAACGAAGCATATGAGATATTAAAAGATTCAAAAAAGCGGGATATATATGATAAGTTTGGGCATGCTGGGCTCAATCCTGGAATGAATACAGAAAGTGGGTTTTCTGGGTTTAGTTCAGGTCAAGGATTCGAAGGTTTTGATTTCAACTTTGGCGGAGGCGAAGATATTTTTGAGGATATTTTAGGCGGACTTTTTGGGGGTAGAAGGAAACAAAGAGCTAAAAGAGGTCCAAAAAGAGGCGCTGATCTACAATATACTTTAAAGGTAAAATTATCGGAAGTAGCATTTGGAGCAGAAAGAGAAATTAACTTTGAACATTTAGTAATTTGTAACCAGTGCAATGGAACTGGTAAAACTTCTAAATCAAAAACAGAAAAATGCCATCACTGCGGAGGAACCGGTGACATCCGTATATCAAGAGGCTTCTTTACTAGTATTCAAACTTGTCATTATTGCAAAGGTAGAGGCGAAATTATAACAAACCCTTGTGAAAATTGTCGCGGTACAGGAATTATGAGACAAAATAAAAGACTTTTTGTAAAAATTCCTGCTGGTGTTGATAACGGTTCTACTTTAAGATTAAGACATGAAGGGAATATTGGAGAAATGGGTGGCGAAGCTGGCGATTTATTCGTGATATTACAAGTAATAAATGATACGAAATTTCAAAGAAAAAATGAAAATTTATTCTACGATATAGAAATTAGCTTTGTCCAAAGCGCTATTGGAGCAGAATTAGAAGTTCCTACTATAGATGGAATAGCAAATATGAAAATTCCAGCAGGGACACAATACGGCACTATTTTCAAATTAAGAGAAAAAGGCTTGCCTATATTAGGAACAAAAAAAAGAGGAGATTTATTTATAAAAACAAAAATCCTTGTTCCCCAAAAGATGAATTCAGAACAAAAGAAAAAATTAATAGAATTTGCTAAAAGTATGGGTGAAAATATTGACTTTGATGAAGAGGATAATGGTTTTATAAAAAATTTTTTTAAATAATACTTAAAAAAAATAATATTTTTTTACTATTTTTTACGTTGCAATTTTAATGGGAAATAATTACTTTTTTAATTAAAAAAATTTACTATATGTATTATAATTTTTAGCATAAAAGTATAAAGTTTTTATAATTATAAAAAAATTTTGCGAGAATCAATTGACTTGACTAAAAAAAACTTCTACTTTTAAATAATTCCTTTTAATTAATAAAAATCAAAGTAAAATAGTAAAATATAGGAGCAACAAAAATTATACTGTCAAACCTATCCAAAATTCCACCGTGTCCCGGCAAAATTTTGCCTGAATCTTTTTCATTAGCGGAACGTTTTATCATAGATTCAAATAAATCGCCGATTTGCCCAAAAATCCCAATCAAAATCCCTATAATAATACTATTTTTGATCCCAAAATTTGTATGAAAAATATAATTATGTAAAATAAAACTTGTCAATATTGCAAATATGAAGCCTGCAATTGCTCCTTCTACCGACTTCTTGGGACTTATCTTTGAAATTTTATGTCTACCAAATTTTATGCCAAAAAGATAAGCGAATATATCCATTGCCCAAACACAAAAAAATAATGAAAAAACAAAATTTTTTCCAAATACCGGCATTTGTCTAATTAAAATTAAATGATTCAATAAAAATCCTACATAGAAAATTCCTAATAAAGTTGTAGAAATTTTTATATAAATTTCTTTGAAAAAAATTAACCCGTCATCCGTATGTTTTTTTGCAAATAAAATAGAAAATGAAAATAAACTAATTAAAAATATAGTTAATATTGTTGGAAATATAATTAAATTTTTTGACAAATTATAAAAAAATCCAAATTCTGAATTATTGATAAAAAATAGAACAGAAATCATTATAGAAAAACTAATTCCAAAAAATTTGTAATTATAAAAGCCAATTTTTTTTGACAAATTATAAAACTCATTCAATCCTAAAATAATCAATAATATTATAAATAGAAAATATGGAATAAATCCTAAATAAATTATAAAAATTAAAATTACTCCAAATATTAAACTTGTAACAGTTCTTTTTATAAAATTATTCAATTCTACCTCCAAAATTTCTTTTTTCATTCATATAAAAATTTTTTATAGCTTTTTCTAATTCGTCTCCATTGAAATCGGGCCAAAAAGTATTGGTTACATATATTTCCGTATAAGCTATCTGCCACAACAAAAAATTACTTATTCTAAAATTTCCTCCAGTCCTAATCAAAAGTTCTGGATCAGGGTAATCTTTTGTATCAAGATATTTTTTAGCAAAAGTCTCTTCATCTATATTTGTTTCTTTTGCTTCGATCAATTTTTTGATTGCTCTAATAATCTCATCTCTTCCACCATAATTTAGCGCGATATTCAATATAAATCCGGAATTATTTTTTGTTATATTTATTGTATTTTTAATTAAATTTTTTATACTTTCAGAAAAAACAGATAAATCACCAATAAAATTAACTTTTACATTATCAGCATTCATTTTTTGTAGAAATTTACTTTCCAAATATTCTTTTAATAATTTCATTAGATAGCTTACTTCTTCTTTTGGTCTTTTCCAATTTTCTGTAGAAAAAGCAAATAACGTTAATATTTTAACTCCAATTTTTTTTGCTTTTTTTACAATTAATTCTATATTATCTGCGCCTTTCTTATGTCCATTTATCAAAGATAAATTTTTAGACTTTGCCCATCTAGCATTTCCGTCCATTATTATTGCAACATGTAATGGGATTCTTTGATTAGTATTTGTTAATTCTGTCATTTTTTCTCCATAATAAATTAATATTCTAAACTTTCTAAATAAGTATTTTGGAAATAAAAGTTTAAAATTTCGTCATATTTAAATCCTTTATTTGCCATGCCAGCTGCACCGGTTTGGCTCATTCCAACTCCGTGTCCCCAACCTCCGCCATAAAATGTAAATTCCAGAATTTTTTCTTTATCAACAGAATATTTTTTTTCTACAAAAAACATTGTGCTTCTTAATGAATTTAATCCAAAATAATAGCGAATTTTATTCTCTTTTTCTACTAATATTTTTGAATTTTTCCCTATTATTTTTATTTTATTAATATTGCCAGAAGGACTACGGTTTGTTACAATTATATCTTTTATTTCTCCAATATTTCTTTTAGTGTCTTTTTCAATTTTTTCTTGGATATATTCTGGAGACACAATTCTAATCCATCTAAAAGTTGATATAGGAGTTTTCAGTCCTTTATCATAACTGTAACTTTGAGGATATGATTTTATCCATGCTTCTAATGCAGAAGGTGAATTTGGCGCTTCTTCATCGTTACCATAACCTTCATATGCTCCTTCAAAATATGGCAAGTCTGCCCACCCCAAAACGTTTTTTGAAGGTTGAGTGTAGCCTCCAGAATTAGAATGATACAATCCATTGACTATTGAATTATTATATTTTAAAATTTTACCTCTCGTTTCATCTACTGCTTGATTCATCCTTTTTATTTCCGTTGCAATTCCACTGTAAACTTGACAATGTTGCGAAGAACATAAATCATAACCAAGATTCTTATGAATTTTTATTACGTCTTTCCTATAAATCGCATAGCTTCTTGCCAAAACCGCTTGCGCTTTCAAACTTTCTATAGGCCACCAAGACATCATTTCAGAGGAAAGTACGCTATATAAATATTCTTCAATATTTATTATATTGACTATTTTTATAGTATTATTATATACGGAAAATTCAAATTTGCCTCTATACTGCGAATCATTAAAACTATGCCAAGGATAGCCTTTTCCAATTTCAATAGCTTCAAGTATAAATGAGTTATTTTTTTCATTTTTTTGCATAATTTTAAAAGTTTTAATATTTTCGTATATCAAATCTTTTGAAAGATTTTCTATAACTAAAAGATTCCCAGCCTCTAATATAATTTTATAAGAGATATCTTTTTGTCCTTCTTTTTTTATAAAATTTTTATCATCCTTGTAGAAGTAAAATTCAAATTCTCCGCTAGATCTAAAATTAAAGTTTTTTATTTGTATCGGCATTCCGCTAGAATTAGTATTTATACCAATCCTTAAAATTGGCAGGTTTTCAGGATCTTTTATTGACGTAAAACTTTTAAATGAATTTAATTTTTTTTCTGGAACTATTTTTTGCGATATATTTTTTTCTTGCAAAAAAGGAGTTATTTTCGCTATTATAAAAGATATTCCTTGAAATTCTGGAAAAATATTTTGTATTTTTACAGATTCTTGAAAAGTTTTTTCATAATTTTCGTCTTGCAAATAGAGTTTTACCAATTCTAATCTTGCTTCTAAAAAATAGCCGTCTTTCAAGAGCGCTAAATTATAATTTTTCTTTGCTAAAATGGAATTATCATCTCCTTCATTGCTAATATTAAAATTTATCATATCGCTAAAAATGCGTCCTAAATAAAAATAAGAACCACTAAATTCTGGGTTTAATTTAATATTTTTTTTAAAAGCTTCTATAGCATTTTGATAATCTTGTTTGTCCAATAAAACCCGACCTAAATTAAAATTAGCTTCGAACAAATCTTTATCTATTTCTAAAGCTTTCTGGAGATATTTTTCTGCTATATCAATATCGCCAAAATAATAATTTAATGTACCATATTCCAAAAATATTTTTTTTATTTCATTCTTATTTTTAGTTTCATATTGTTCTAAAAAATTTTTACAAAGTTTTATAGCGTTTTGATAGTTGCCAAGTTGTTTTTCTATTGTAATTAAATCTTTTATAATTTTAATTTTTTTATCAATATCATTATCGTCACTATTTTTCAAAATTTTTTCATATTGCTTTTTTGCCGAGTCAAAATTCCCATTTAACCAAGCGTTAAAAGCTAAATTATTATCTTTTGTTTCTTCTAAAACTAAATTTTGCGAAAATAAAAATATTTTTTGACATAAAATTAATAATATAATTATTTGAATTGATACTCTTAAAATTGAATTTTTTTTATTTTTATTTATTTTTTGACAACTCATAATCTCTCTTGAATTT
>JAIRLV010000111.1 GCA_031259185.1 Elusimicrobiota bacterium
GATTATTAATATGAAAGAGGTAATTTGTGCTTGAATTTTTTCCAACTAATTATGAAGAAATATATCAAACATTAGTAAATAATGATAGATTAATGAAATTTCTCAATGAAAAAGATGGATTAGTTCTTAAAGAATCTATGTTGTATGATGATTATGACAAATCTATCTTAAATTTTATGAAAGCACAGTTAAAACTTGAAAATATTAATACATTTAAAGAATTAGCTAAACTTTTATTAGATAATGATTCAGTTATTGTTTCAAATACTATGGATTATCTTATGGAGCATAGGACTCTTTTTGATAAAATAAAAAAAGTATTTGGAGATGTTGATATAGACGAAGAAACATATAAAGAAATTTTTTATTGTTATAAATACTGTTATACTTCTTCATTTTTTCAAAATAATTCGTCACATTTTATTCCAGAGTATGATATTAATCAAGTAGAAAATAATGAAATGCTTGCTCCTTTTATGGATGCTATAAATAAAGAATTTGATAAGCTTGATTATATGCTTAATGCAAGCAGAAAATATATAAGTTTTGATGATATTCCATTTCAATATATAAACTATCTTTGTCAAATGTTAGGATTTGAAACAAAGGATATTTATAACGCTACCGAACAAAGATATCGTGAAATAATGAAAAATATTATTGATATCTTTAAAATAAAAGGCACAAATTATTCATTTGAATTATTTTTTCAATTTTTAGGCTTTAACATTAAAATATCTGAATATTATTTTGATAGAAGATTATATTATAGAATTGATGGTTATAATCCAGAAACTGGTAAAATAGCAAAAAATGATTTTGAATATTATTTAACAACTGTTAATCCTGTAAATAATATTTTGGCTAATATTAGCATCAATGAACCTATAACTTTAGCCGATTTTACTCCACAATATTCATTGTTGGAATTTAATGATTTAGTTAGACAATATGGAGCGGAAGCAGTAACTGGGTATTCAAGCTTTGATTCAAGTGGAAGACCTTATACAAATAAAGTTTATAAATATTTTAAATCTAATTATGTTTATTATGATATTGGATTGCCTGATAGAAATTTATCGCAAGATGAAACAAACGCGGTAGTAAGATATCTTGAATTTTTAACTCCTGTTTATATAGCAAAAAAAATTCAGATAAGAATTTCTCTTGGTAGCGAAGAAGATGACCAAATTAGATTTGATGGCGATGGTAAGGGTAATGGTGATAGGTTAGGCGTTCTTCCTGATGAATTTGAAATGCTTGATAGTGAAGATTGGGGTAAATATAATAATGATGAAAGAACACACGATGGATTAATATCAGGAACGCAAGATTCTCAATATAAGCGCGGAGAAAGATTCCCAATTGTTAATCGTTGGGCGAGAAGAAAAACAACTCGTTATGATAACGAAGGACTTTATCCAAAACTTATGTTTAAACGTCTTTTGCGTTGGTATGATTATGAAACTGGAAAGTTTAGCATAGACCATACAACAGAAAACAAAAACGAACAAAATATAATAAATGATACAACTAAATTAATTAACGAATATATTACATCTTATGGAAGAAATTTAGACCAAATAAGGTTTTTTAAACGTCAACCAAATAATTCATTAGATTATAATGGGCCAGAGGGGAAAAATATAGATGATTGGGTTAGATGGAATGCTTATGTTGAAAGAAGGGTTGATTATCTTTTAAATAAAGTAGAAAAGAATACAACTAAAGAATCAACAAATGTTGACAAAATCAATATTGATTTTGTTGCGCCATTAAACCCAATAACAGTTGAAGATTTTGTAAGCGATTCAAGTTTTAACGAGCTTAGAATAGAGAAGAGTGCAAATCTTATAAACACTCTTGTAGCAGAATTTTCTTATGGCGTTGATTATTCATATTTATATAGTATTGCATATCATTTTAATTCTTATATAGAATTATTAAATTTTTATAATGGGCAGCAAACAGTAAATCAAGACATAAAATCAAAATATATGTTTGAAGGATGTTATATTAGTGTTGATAATAATAACAAAATTCAAATTTATCAACTTGTTCCTTCTACGCTTTATACAAGTTTGATGTTTGAACTTTATGTTGAAGAAATAGGACTTGGATGGGATAGCTCTCTTCAAGTATTGGAACCGATTTCTACAGATTTGAATTTTATATCAATAGAAGCAGCTAATACAGCCATAAATGAATATAAAGATTCTATACTTAATGGAACAAAAGAATATTATGAAAAAGAGCAATTAATTGAAGAATATACTCGTAGTTTAGTTTTTATACAAGCACAAAACAGATATTATATAATACGCAAGAAAATTTTACCTTCTGGATTTGTTCAAAATTTTGCAAATAGTATGTTTGATACATATGAAGACGCCCTGTCATTTTTTACAGCAAACCCAAGTCAATGTTATAATTTTAGATTATTTTGGGTAAATGAAAACTGGGTAGATTCTGGAACTAATATATTATATGATAGAGGATATTATAGATTTGTTTATAAAAATCGAAGAGTTGATACAACTTTTTATGATGATATAACTGGATATCTTTATGCGTTTGACAGAGGCATAAAATTAACAGATATTAAGCAAATAAATTACAAAGGCAGACCAGTTATAGAAAATGATAAATGTGTAATTTATGAATATGATCCTCACTGGAAAGGATACAGTGAAGAACAAGATGAAGAAGATTTTATATTTTATAATACACCAGGGCAAGATGCAAAATTAGACTCAAATAGCAAATATTATTTAGAATTTACTGATAGACATTATGTTGATTATTATAATGTTCATAATTTTATTTATAGACCAGTTTTTGAAATAGAAGAAAGAAAATTTGATGAATATACTGATGGAATATGGGTATTAGAAAGAATATTAGATAGAAGCGTAGAAGCGTTTTCTGATGGCGAACTACACTCACATGAGGAAATAGGAGATGAACCAACTTCTTTAACTGGTATTATTGAAAATTATCTTGAAGAACCAGGAACAGTAAGTCAAAATACATTAAGACAGTATTTTACTTCTGTTAAAAAATTTGTAGTTGAATTTTATAAATATCTTGTTTTAAGAGAACCTTTACCAAATGGTTCAATTTTGTCTAATATTTTGGGCCCTGAAACCGGAACTCCCCCAACTTATCAATATGAAGAGTATTGGTGGAACACTATATATGATTATACAAATACTAATAGCAATACTATTGTAAAAGCAGTTTGTGGTTTTATACTTAAAAAAATAAAAGAAGCGCTTCCAGAAATTTTAAAAAATGCCATAGAACATAATCACGCCGTTCCAATAAATCCAGATAATCCTGGAGCTACTGTAGCTGAAATGATTAATCAGAATATTATAAATTGGTTTGAAACATATGATTATCCTGGCGTTTTTAACAAAGATTATGTTGATAATTATAGTGAAGATCCAACTCTTTTGCTAACTTCAAGAATTACTTCTGATTTCTTTTCTTATATTCAGACGTTTGTGAACACTTATGAATATCCACAAGGGCAATATTCCACTCAAAGATATATAGAATATATAAGAAAGTTTTTTAATGATTATTATGATACTTTTTTAACACCTTATCATGAGTTTTTATCATTAATTAAAATTTTTAGGCAACAAGTTAAAGTTCACTCTAATCCAACAGATGAAAATTCTTCTTTAACTCCTAATCCACAAACAGATCCAAATATTAGATTAGCGTTAAAATATTATTTATTATCTGTTCTTTATAATGAAAAGCTTTCTCTTTATAGAGAAAGATATATGAGTGATGGTGAATTAAATGCTTCTTTTAAAAACTTTGGTGAATTTGAATATATTTACTATGCTCCAAAAGCTGAGTTTAATGGACAAAGTGGATATTTTAATTTTCCAAAAACATTAGAACATTCAAAGAATAATTATAAAAAAGATCATTATAATTCTAGAAATCTTCCATTTTATGGATTTTCTATGAATTCCAATGGATTTGTGTTAAATGTTTCATTTTATGTTAAAGAAAATGATTTTAATAATTTATTAAGTTCTTATTATAGAATTACTAATATTATAAATTATATTGATTCATTGCCAATATCTAATGATGATAAAGAATATATGAAACAAAATTTAACAGAAACTTATAATGCACAATTTGAGTGTATAATTCCTGTTTTGTATTTAAATGAATTTGATTTTTCTAAGAAAAATACTGGACAATCAGAATTAGCCGAGCAATTTCAAACAATAGTTTTCAATAAAGAATTGTCAAATTCTTCAATTCAATTTACTGGATTATATATTATATTTAGTGTGTCTATTCCAATAGATAACAAAAAAATATCTATAACAGTTGACGAAACTTTAAAAGATTACCCTATAGGATATTTAAGAATAAATTATTTAAAAACAGTTTATAAAGAAAATATTATAAGTGTTCCATATAAAAATTGTCATAATTGGATAAAAATGGATAATGAAAATCCATCAAGATTTTTATCTTTAGGTTCAGCTGATAAAATTGTAAGAAATATAAAAAATAAAATTTTAACAGATTCAAATTTACTTGAACAATATAAAGATTTAGGTGATTTTACCGGAACAAAAGATATTATAGGCATTGGAGAAGATGGTAATCAATATGTTAATAAAGTTATAAATCTTTACGAAAAAAATAAACAAGAATTTAATAATATTTTTAAAATTACAACAAAAAATATAAAAAGTTTAAATATAAAAACAATAAAATTAATATATGGTGAAATATATCATTTTTTTAGTAATCCTAAATATTTAGAATATTGGAGTAAATATTCTTTCGCTATAAATGAGCTTATAAAACCAATTACAACAAATTTGTATATCGAACAATCTCATAAAGTTACTAATGTAGAGCATAACATATTTAAAAATATTGATTTAAATTTTGATATAGAATATTTAATTAACAACATTGAAGATATATCAGCAATATTGTCAATTGATAATATTATTGATATAAATAATTTAATAGAAATATTAAAAATTAAAGAAGATGATATAAAATTAGAATTTAAAGCCGTTTTTGCACCAGAAAAAATTCAAAAAATTGATATCAATGCTATTGATATTATTTTATCAAATTCAAATAATTTGTTCGAAATTAAAAAAATATTAGATAATTTTAGATTAAATTATACTACAGATAATCACATAATTGCATTTCTTACTATAAGATCAGATTGGGGTATATCTTATATTAGCAACATAGATAATGATTTTAGATTTAATTTAATAGAAATATTATGGGATTTAGATAATTTAAAATTAAATTTTGATATATCTTCAAATTTTGAAATTTTCTTAAAAAGATTTGTAGCGGTTGCTTCTAATAGTAATGTTTTGGCTTATTCAGAAGATGGAATTACTTGGAGCACAGTAGCAAATATACCAAATGCTGATTGGAGAAATGTTACTTATGCTAATGGAAAATTTATAGCGGTTGCGTATAATTCCGATACAAATGCTTATTCTACTAATGGAATTGACTGGACTCCAATAACAATGCCAGTTTTAGACGATTGGGAAGGGATTGCTTATGGCAATGGAAAATTTGTAGCAACTTCAAGTAATGATGGAAAAGTGGCTTATTCAATAAATGGAATTGATAATTGGACGTTGGTTCCATCGTTAAATGGGTATGGTTGGGAAAATGTTGTTTATGGTAATGGAAAATTTGTAACTGTTGCTGGCAATAAAAATGACGCTGATTCGTATTCGTCTGTTGCTTATTCTACAGATGGAATTAATTGGACTTTAGTAAATAATGCTCCAAATCCAACATATTGGGAAAATGTTGGATTTGGTAATGGTAAATTTGTAGCAGTTGGAAAAGATTATATAATGTATTCTACAGACGGCATTGCTTGGACTTCCGTTGATGTATCATCATACACAAGCGCAATTATAAGAAATGTTACATATGGCAATGGAAAATTTGTAGCAGTTGCAAGCGGAAGCAATGTAGTATTGTATTCTTCAGATGGGATTACTTGGAATACAGCGCCAATAAGTAATGGTAGTTGGTTTGGTATAAATTATGTTGATAATAAATTTATAGCAGTTGGAAATAATGTAATGGCTTATTCTACAGATGGACTTTCTTGGACTTCAATATCTGGAATTCCAAATAATAACTGGAGAGCTATTGCTTATAAAGCACAATAGATATTTACTTTTTAAACAAAAGTTAAATAAAGATATATAAGGAGATTTTATAATGGATATACATGTAAGTAATGAATTATTAAAAAATGGTTTAAATTACCTTCTTGATAAACAACTAGGAATAATATTAATAAATGGGACTCAAAATTATGGTCGAGAGATGTTTGATCAAGATGGCGTTTTAGGATTTTCAATGTCTGGAGGAACTTGGGCAGATATCAAGTTGGATAGTAATAATATTGCAGATGATAATAATTTTTCTACATTAACTTTCCCAAAAATTGATTATATGGATACATATATAGAAATTCCAAATGATACAACTGGAATGGATGCGGTAGCACAATATTTTGCAGTTGTTGAACTTGTTAATAGTGGTGGTGAACCAACATTAATCGCTGATGA
Organism: Elusimicrobiota bacterium; assembly: GCA_031259185.1. GTDB lineage: Bacteria > RUG730 > RUG730 > RUG730 > RUG730 > JAIRLV01. The sequence continues at coordinate 6,624 of JAIRLV010000111.1, forward strand.
TGTTGTTATTGATGATGCTGACAAAATACTTTTTGTATTTGCGTTAAGCCAACACTTAACTCTTAACGATGGTTCAAGGTTTTCTTTCGATAGTTTAACATTAACAGCAGGTATTTCTGAATAAAATTTAACCTCTTGACAAAATAAAAAAGGTATATTATAATTATAATGTGAAAAATAACGCAGATGCCAATATATTCATATTTGCCAGATATATGGCATTTCTCGGATCTACAATAGTCAGTGCACTTTTAAATTTATTATTTTTTTCAAATCTTGAACCAAGTTATGCAATATTTTTTATAATTGCATCGCTTTCATTAGAATTTTGTAAAATAACTACAATTTTAACAGCAAATGCTTTTGGTGCGATAAATAAGAAATTTCCATCTTCTAAAGTAAGAGCAAAACAATCTTGGTGGTTAGGATGGTATATAATATTTGCTTGTCTTGCGATTATTGCTTCTATAAATTTTTCACTTACGATTACTTCAAGAACTGACCAAGATTATTTAATTACAAAGAATCAATATGAGCAACAAATTACAGATTTAGAGCAAAGACAATTAAAATTAACTGAATACGAAGATTCTTTACCCAATTTAAGACAACAAGCCGAACAAAAACTACAACAAGCACAAGCAAGAATTGATGAAGTAGAAAATAACTATCTTCCCTGGAGTACAACAAACTATCCAGCTGGATGGAATGCGTATATATTAGCTCGTGATAGAAGAGCAGAAGAGATTCAAAGATGGAATAGAGAACAAGAAACATATTCTTCTTCTTTGTTAAAAATAGATAATGATTTAATTGTTTATAAAGATGAAATTAATTTATTAGAAGCATCTTATGGAAAAGTATCAGAAATAAAAATAAAATTGGCAGAACTTGAAAGAAATAGAACGGCAAATGCTGGCAGCTCTCTTGGCTTTATACTTTTAGCAAATATTTTACATATTCCAGAACAGACATTAAAACTTATAATTCTTTTATTTATTAGTATTCTTATAGAAATGGTAGTGTTTACAACAGCTCCAGATATTCACATTACTCGTGGGTTTTTATATTATTTTAGAAATAGTTTCCCCAATGATATAAGCTTAGATAAAGTTTTAGCTAC
>JAIRLV010000114.1 GCA_031259185.1 Elusimicrobiota bacterium
CTATTTATATTAAAAATTTTAAATAATTAGCGATATTATTTATATTTTGAAAAAATTCTATTAAATTATCTAAATTTCATCAAAAATATTATTTTTTTTAAGCAATTTGCCATTTTCATCCATAGCGGTTACTATTATTTTTGCATTAACAAACATTTTAGGTTTAGCATTTTGTATACAAAAAATATCTTGTAAAAATTTTAGTCTTAGAGGTGATATTTTTTCACAAGATAATCCTACAAAAAATTTATCTCCACTTTTTAAGGGGAACTTATAATCTATTTCAATTTTGATGACAACAAAATTTATTTTATTTTTTACAAAACTTGAAAAATTTAATCCTAATTTATTCAAAAATTTATGCCTACTATGTTCCAAATAATTCAAATAAACGGCATTATTTACAATACCTTGAATATCACATTCATAATCTCTAACTTCTAATTCTAGCAAAAATTTGTAATTTTTCATAATTATTTTACTCCTTAAACAACATAAGTTATAAAATATGAATATATTTTATATAATGAAAATATTGAATAATATAGTTTAGAATCAAAATTAAAAATTTTTTTAATAAAAGAAGGAGAATATTGATAAAATAGTCGCTATTAGTTATTTTGGCTTCTATAAATCGTTATCTAACATAATAGAAATTTTTATTGATAAAACTCTATTCATGAATAATATATGTGTCGTTTTAGTTTCGTATAGTTTATAGATATAGCATAAAAATGACGAAATGCAAAAAATATTTTTTTATTCTTTTAGCATATTTTTTATAATTGCTAGACTTTTGTTCTTTTTATTCTACGAAAAATATAATTCCCTTTTATTTTTCTCAAAAATCCAGATTTTGTAATTTTTGGCATAATTGCAATTCTCCGCATCGCAAAAACTTCATCAGATAAACAATATCCTCCATAATCTGTTGTGACAGCAAAGTCAAAATTAGATTCTTTTTCTAAATAATCTTTTATTTCTTTTGTCCATTCTCCATATGGATATGAAAAACTAATCAATTTTTTATTTAATATTTTTTCTATGTATGCTTTATTTTCATTTATTTCTTTCATAGCTTTTTTTAGGCTTAATTTTGTCAATGGATAATGATGATTTGTATGCCCTCCAAACTCTATCAATCCAGATTTGTCCATTTCAAGAATTTCTTTTTCATCCATCAAATCAAATCTTTTGTCTATGCCAGTCCCTTTAAAGTTTTCAACATCCCAGATATTATAAGTTTGATTTGTTAAATAAACGAGCGCTTTCGTATTATACTTTTTTAAAATAGACAAAGCATTATAAAGATTATCTTTATATCCGTCGTCAAAAGTTATTATTACATATTTTTTATTTTTTTCAAATCTTTTATGGAGCCCAATTTTTTTCAAATCTGAAAAATTTATTGCTTCTAGCTTTTTATTTTTCAAAATTTTCATATGTTCTTCAAATTGATGTTTTGTGACATAAATTCCATTTTTACCTTTTTCTGATTTTGAATCAATAACTCTATGATACATCAAAATTGGGATTTCATATTTATGTTTTTTCACATAAACATGCTGATAAAGTTTTTCTATATTCGCAACAATTTTATCTAAATTATATTCGTTATTTATAATTTCAATGATATTTTCATTAATTAGTTCTTGCTTGTTATTTTCTAGTTTTAGAATAGCTTTATCAAAATCTATTTTTATTTTTTGCCAATCAAAATCTTTGGAATTTAGAGTAATATCTCCAAAATTTGTATAAAGAGCTTCATGAATATTTTTTTCATTTATAATCCCAATTGATTTAGCTTCGCCAATTGCAAAAAGCGGAATTTTCATCAAAATAGTTTCAATTGCAACTCTTCCAGCTCCGATAACTAAATCTGAATTTTTTATATAATATTCAATATTGTCAACATAGCCGACAAAATTTAGTTTATCCAAATATTTTTCAATAATTTTTTTATCTTCCTCCTTTCCGCCAATAATTTTAATTTCATATTTATCAAAATCAATAACTTTTTCCAATAAGTTTTGACAAATAACTCCTTTTGGACCAGAAAGTCTGCCAATAATTGAAATTACTTTTTTTTGTTTTTCAAAATTTTTTTGTCTTTGTAAATTATTTTGAATTTCATTAATTTTTACACCATTTCTCAAAACCACAATATTTTTGGGCTTAACATTTAAATCTTTTATCAAATGTTCTTTCAAAGTTTCATTTACAGCAATTATTTTATCGCCAAATGCTTTAAAATATTTTCTTGATAAACTTTTGGTAGATTGTCTACCATGGACAGAAACAATCATAGCTGTATTTGTTAATTTGCAAGCGATATAAGAACTCCAACTTGACGCTCTAGAATGGGCGTTTACTAGCTGAATATCATATTTTCTGATAATTTTTATAAGCTTAAAAATTTGAGAAATTCTATTAAATAAATTTCTTTTATTAAATTGTATTGGGATATATTTTGCACGACTTTTTTTTGTCAAAGTATCGGAAACAATCACAATATTATAACCTTTATCAATCAATTCTTCTGTAATTTGCACTGCATAAGTTTCAGCTCCTGTTACTTCCATTTGAGATAAAGCCATCAAAATATTCATAAAAAATTGTTCCTTAAATTTTATTTTTAGATTAATTTTTTTATATTTATTTCATAATTTTTTATATTTTTTAAAAAATTTTTTTAAAATAAATTTACTAAAAAGATCGGATATTTTTGTAAAGAAATTTTTGAATAAAAATAAAAAAGTATAAAATATAACATTTTTTATTTTACACCAAGAGAAATATCAAAATTGGGAACTGAATGTGTAATTTTCCCAAAAGAAATTCTGTCAACATCTAAATTTTTTAATTCATCTAGTATATTTATAGAAAACCCGCCTGAAATTTCTATTTCATAAATTTTATCATATTTTTTTTGTTTTTCTCTAATCAAACTAATCGCTTTTTTCAAATTTTCTAAATTCATATTATCTAACATTATTATATCTGCATTCCAAATTTCTTCATAATCAAAATATTTAAAATCGTCTATTTCTACTTCCACTATTTTTCTATTATAGCTTTTTATTGGCAAATTTTTCAAATATTTTAGAACTACATATAAATCTTGTTCTAAATAATTATCTTTTATTATCAAATAATCGCTTAAATCAAGTCTATGGTTTGTCCCTCCGCCGATATTAACAGAATATTTATCAAGCAATCTAAATCCAGGGATTGTTTTTCTAGTATCATATATTTTAGCTTTTGATTTATGTTTTTTCAAAATTTGGACAAATTTATCTGTCAAAGTAGCGACTCCGGACATTCTTGATAAAAAGTTTAATAATATTCTTTCCAAACTTAAAATGTCCACAAAGTTTCCTTTTAATTGAGCAATAACTTTCCCCTTTTTCACATAAAATCCATCTTCTATTAATGGAACAAATTCTAATTCGTTTTTTATATAACTTTGATCTTTTGCAATTTTCAAAATCAACGGTATTATCACAAGCCCTGAGATAACTCCGTCGGCTTTTGAAATAAAATGAGTTTTTGTATTATCTAATTTCCTTATTGAATTTTCAAAATAAAAAATATTTTTTGATGTTTCATCGCCTCCATGTAAATCTTCATTCAATGCAATTTCTATCAATTTATTCAAATTTCTTAAATTTCTATCTTGGAATAAAATTTCTTTTGTAATTTGCATAAAAACTAACCTCTATTTTTATACGCTAATTCTAACATTTCTTTTTCTGCTGATCTCATAATTTTTTGATCTTGCAAAGTTATATCGTCAAATCCTATCAAATGTAAAAGCCCATGTATCAAAAGTAATGCGATTTCTTTGTCAAAACTATTTCCAAAATTTTTTGCTTGGCGATCTGCTTGTTCTGGACAAATAAAAATGTCTCCAACCAGAACTGGGATGTTGTT
>JAIRLV010000137.1 GCA_031259185.1 Elusimicrobiota bacterium
GAAATATACCAAAAAAAATAATAATAAAAATGTTTTTTACTTGGCGGAAATTTTAAAAGAAAAACTAGAAAAACAAAAAAAATTTCAAGAAATTTTTGAAATAAAATTAAAAAAAAATGAAAAATTTCAAACATTAAGTTTTTCTATAATTTTGAAAAATTCAAAAAAAATATTTTTTCATTTTGACATTGCAACTTTGAGAGATGAAAAATATGATTTTTCTGGAGCTTTGCCCACAGTAATTAGAACTGATGATTTTTCTAAAGACATAAAAAGACGAGACATTACTATTAATTCAATTGCGATTCAATTAAATAGTGATAAAAATTTTAAACTAAAAATAATAGATATTTATAATGGATTTGATGATTTAAAAAATAAAAAAATTAAATTAAATTACAAGACAAGCTTAATTGACGATCCTACTAGAATTTTTAGAATTATTCGTTTTGCAAAAAGGCTTGACTTTAATTTTGATAAACAAACTGAAAAAAATTTGAAAAATGCAATAAAAAATAAATTTTATGACAGAATTAGCAAAACTAGAGTTTTGAATGAATTAAAAAAAATTTTTGAAGAAACTAAATATACAAAGATTTTTATTTTCATGTATGAATCAGGTTTGATAAAGTCCATTAACAAAAAATTCAGGAAAAATACAAAAAATTTACAAAAAATTCTAAAAAACTTTAAAAAATTTGATGATTTTTTATTTTATTTACAAATTTATGATTTTGAATTAGAATTTGAAAAGTGGTTTATATATTTTTTGATAATTTGTAAGGATTTAAATTTATCAACAAGGCGCCAGATTGTTAAAGATTTTAATTTTTCACAAGATAAAAAAGAAAATTTGTTGATTAATTTAGATAAATTTAAAAATTTTCATAATTTCCCCATAAAAAAATATATAAAAAAAAGGGGAAAGTCAAAATTTGAAGATTTAAAAAATTTAAAAAATTCTGAAATCTATTTTTTATTACAAAATTTAAATACAAATTTTATAATATTTCTGATTGTAGTTTCTGAAAATAAAACTTTACAATCTAAATTTTTAAACTATTTACTAATTACAAAAAATATCAAACTTAGAATAGATGGAAATTTTATAAAAAATTTGGGAATAAAAGATGGTAAAAAAATTAGTGAAATATTGAAAAAAATATTAACTCAAAAACTTGATTATGGCTTCAAAAATAAAGAAACGGAAGAAGCTTTTGCCAAAAATTTTGTTTCTAAAATAAAACGAACACAAAATTTATAAAAAAATAAATTTACAATAAAAAAACTTTGTAAAATTTTGAAAACATATTTTAGAGTATATATTTTAAAATTAAAAACTTTTTGTGATTAATCCACTATAAATATGTTTTAGATATAAACAAAAATAAACTTTATATTAAGTAAAATAAATATCATATATACTAAAATAAAGCCTTGAAGGGATATAAAATGTTGGCAAAAAGGATTATTCCTTGTATTGATATAAAAAATGGTAGAGTTGTAAAAGGAGTAAACTTTTTTGGCTTAATTGATGCGGGGGATCCTATTGAAATTGCAAAAAGATATGAAAAAGAAGGCGCTGATGAATTAGCATATCTAGATATCACTGCAACTTGTGAAAAGCGGGATATATTTTTTGACTTGATTCAAAGAACCGCCTCACAAGTTTTTATGCCGCTTACTGTTGGCGGCGGAATTAAAACAATAGACGATATAAAATCTGTTCTTCGTGCCGGCGCCGATAAAGTTTCTATAAATAGCAGTGCAATAAATAACCCAAATTTAATATTAGAAGGCGCAAAGAAATTTGGCAAACAATGTATCGTTGTAGCAATTGATGCGAAAAAAAACGTAAATACTCCATCATGGAACGTCTTTATAAATGGCGGGAGAATTGATACAGGGCTTGACGTAATAGCTTGGGCTAAAAAAGCTACCAGACTCGGCGCAGGGGAGCTTCTTTTGACAAGTATGGATAGAGATGGAACGAAAAATGGTTATGATATAGAATTGACAAAAAGGGTCGCTAATGCTGTCAACATTCCAATAATAGCTAGTGGAGGAGCAGGAGAAAAAAAAGATTTTTTAGAACTTTTTAATAAAACACAAAGCGATGCAGCTCTTGCAGCATCTATATTTCACTTTCAAAAAATAAAAATAAAAGATCTAAAAATGTATTTGAAAAAACATAATATAGAGGTAAGGTTATGAACGAACAAAATTTTTTGGAATTTGTTAAAAATATAAAATTCGGTAATGACGGCTTGATTGTTGTTATAACTCAGGACTTTAAGACTAACGAAGTTTTGATGTTAGCTTATATGAATAAAGAAGCTTTGAAAAAAACAATCGAAACAAAAATTGCAACCTATTGGAGTAGAAGCAGACAGAAATTTTGGGTAAAAGGCGAAACTTCTGGAAATATTCAGCATGTTAAAGAAATTTTTATTGATTGTGATGGAGATGCTATTTTATTAAAAGTTTTACAGATGGCTGATGGTGGAAAATCAGATTTTGGAGCTGCTTGTCACACTGGATTTAGATCTTGTTTCTATAGAAAATTAGAAGCCGAAAAGTTAATAAAAATAGGCAAACCTATATTCAACCCTGATAAAATTTATAGAAAAAATTGAAAATTATTGAAAATTTTATTATAAATTAAAGGATTCATAAAAATATGAAAGTTTTATTTATTGCGGATATAATCGGGACACCCGGTATAGAAGTCCTACACAAAGAATTAAAACTACTTCTAACATTAGAGAATATAGATTTAGTTATAGCAAACGGCGAAAATGCTGCTGATGGTTTTGGATTGACGCCAAAATTTGCTAATGAAATATTTGCTAGCGGCGTTGATGTAATAACTTTAGGGAATCATACTTGGGATAAAAAAGAAATTATACCTATACTTTGCGATAAACGAATAATTAGACCTATAAATTATTCAAATATAACTACTCCGGGTCAAGGTTATACTTTTGCAATGACAAAAAAAGGTGTCACGGTAGCTATAATTAATGCTTTAGGACAAATTTTTATGAATCCTATAGATTCTGCTTTTAAGGCTATAGATTCTATTTTACCCACAATTAAACAAAAGACGAATATAATTATAATTGATTTCCATGCGGAAGCTACTTCCGAAAAATCAGCGCTTGGGTGGTATTTAGATGGGCGAGTTTCTGCTGTTTTGGGTACACATACTCATATAGCTACTGCAGATGAAAGAATTTTGGATAATGGAACAGCATTTATCACTGATGTCGGATTAACAGGTTCGCATAATTCTGTAATTGGTATGAATAAAGAAAAAATTATCCAAAAATTTTTGACCCAAATGCCAATAAAATACGAGGTTGCTAATTCCGAAATTTTTATGCAAGGCGTCTTAGTTGAAATCAATGAAAATACTGGAAAAGCTATTTCTATTAATAGAATAAAAAAAGGGAAAGATGTATGGAAAATATAAATTTAAAGGTATTGTCTTTTTCAAAGAATTCACAAAAAATCATAAATGGAACTGAAATATCTGAAAATTTAAAACTACAAGTAAAAAACGAAATTTTAAGCTTGAAAAATAAAATAAATCGTTCTCCAAAACTTGTCGTAATTTTAGTTGGCGAAAATCCAGCCTCAAAAGTTTATGTTGGAAACAAACAAAAAACTTCATTAGAAATTGGGATACAAAGCGAAATTATAAAATTAGATGAAAATACAAATCAAAATGAACTTATTAATATAATCAAAAAGCTTAACGTAGATGCTAATGTAGATGGTATTTTAGTCCAGCTTCCTTTACCAAAACAAATCTGTGAACTTGAAATTTTGAAAACAATTAATCCTCTAAAAGATGTAGATTGCTTTCATCCAGAAAATGTTGGACTTATGCTTATTGGGAAACCTAGATTTTTGCCTTGTACTCCTGCAGGAATAATTGAAATGCTAAAGCAAAAAAATATTACATTAGAAGGTAAAAATGTAGTAGTTATAGGAAGGAGCAATATTGTAGGGAAACCTCTGGCTTTATTGCTTTTACAAAATAATGCTACTGTGACAATTTGTCATTCAAAAACAAAAAATTTAGAAAAATTAACCCAAAAGGCTGATATTCTAATTGTTGCAATTGGCAAAGCTAATTTTTTAACAAAAGATATGATTAAAAAAAATTCTATAATAATTGATGTAGGAATAAATAGAATTGATAATAAACTATATGGAGACGTTAATTTCAAAGATGTTTTTGAAAAAGCTTCTTTTATAACGCCTGTGCCGGGAGGAGTTGGGAAAATGACTATAATTATGCTTATGAAAAATACCGTGTCTGCTTATAAAATTCATAATAAAATTATCTAATTAAAAAAACTAAGTCAATTAAAATTTGGGTTTTTATCTAGTTTCAAAGCAATATTCTCTGTTTATAGTAATTAGTTTTACTGAATTTAATGAGCATCTCTATTCAAGAATCTTTTATAATATTCTAATAAAAGACAAGTTATTGGGATAGCTATTAAAAATCCAAAGAAGCCTAACAATTTTCCCCAAATTGATAACGAAAGGATTATCATAATTGGGCTAAGTCCTGTTTTTGATCCTAAAATTTTAGGAACTAAAATTGTATCTTGAATTATTTGTACTGCTGTAATAGCAATCGCTGTATATAATGCAGTTTTCCAAAACGGAATTCCTGTCTGGATAGTTTTCAGCAATACTAATATGAAGGCTAATGGATAACCCAAAATTTGCATATATGGAATTATATTCAAAATCCCAAAAAATATCCCTAATAGTATTGCCATTGGTAAGCCTACGATTATGAAACTCATACTAAATAAAACTCCTACGCAGAATGCGACTATCAGCTGCCCTCTAAAATAATTATCCATAGCATCTTTAAAAAGAAGTATAAAATTTAATATTGAGGCTCGCATTCTAAAAGGTATTAAAGTTAAAATATCAACTTTCAATCTTTTGAAACCAAACATCATAAAAATTAAATATAAACATATAACAAGAAAGCCAAATATCCAAGCTATAAAACTAGCTGTCCCCGATATAATATACATAAAAGTTGGAAATATTTTTTTTGATACTTCCATTAATAACGTCTGATAATTATCCGTATTTACAAAATAATTTATTTTGGGATTTTCTATCAAAATTTTTTTCAATTTTTCCCATAAATATGATTTAATTGTATAATCTGGAACTTGACTATTAAGATTATTATTAATCAAGTTTAATATTAATTTTTTTGTTTCTATTATTTCATTATTGATTTTAGGAATAATTATAAAAAAAATCCCAATTACAAAAATAAGTATTAATAAAATTGTTATACAAACAGCAATATTTCTATTCTTAATTTTACTTTCAAAAAATTCAATGATTGGATTTAGTAAATATAATAGAAGAAGCGCTATAGCAAATGGCACTAAAACAGAACTTAAATATCTAACCAAAAAAAATAAAATAATTCCAACTATACAAAAAAAAATTAAATTTACTAAATTATCTGTTGAGAAACGATTTTTTAAAAACATTAACGTATCTCCTTTTCAATAAAGAGATTTTACTGTTTTGTTTAATAAAAAAATTAAATTTTAACAATAACATTTTTATCATATTCATAAATAAGTTTATGCAAAACGCGATTTTTTCATTTCTTCTGCAAAAGTTTTACGAATATAAAAGGGTTTAACTTCAAAGTAATTTTTTTCTGACTTTGAATCTAAAGTTTCAGCAAATTTGATCAAATACGCATCATTCATTTCATTGTTTATTTCATTTTCATCAAAATTTATTATTTTCATTTTGTCATCACTTTCAATATTAAAATTTTTTATTTTATCATGTTTCAAAACTAACAGTTTTTCAAGCTTGTCTATTTTTTCTAATTCGTTAACTAATTCTTTTGCATTAAAAATTTTATAATCTACAAAATCGTTTCTTTTTTTGTTTTTTATGTTATAAATTTTTGCATAAAATTCATTCCTTAACGCATCCAATAAAACTGCAATATAATCATAATCTAAAATTTTATTTTTGTATGAAAATATAAATTTAATTAAATCCAAAGCAATAATCGGAATAATTTTTATATTACAGATTTGAGAAAAAGCTCTTGCGAATGAAACGCCAACTCTTATTCCAGTAAAAGTTCCAGGACCAATATTTACAACTATTTTATCTATATTTTGTGAATTTATATTATTTTCTCTAAAAACTTTTTCTACAGTAAATATTAACTTATCGCTATGAACTAATCCTTCGTCGACTCTTTTTATAGAGTAATTATCATTGATTTTCAAAGTAACTTCACAGATTTTTGTAGTCGTATCTATCCCCAAAATGATCATCTTAAAATTATCCTATTTCAACTTTTTTATTTGAATATTTCTTTTATGAAAATTATTTATGTGATTAATACCATTTTTCTTTTTTTCAAATATATAATCGATTTTTATCTCATAAAAATTATTTCTTGAATTTTTTAAATTCCATATTTTTTTTGCTTTGTCAGCCCATTCTACAATACAAATGTTCTCTGAATTTATATAATCATCCCAACCAAGATATAAAATTTCCTCAATATTTTCTAATCTATATAAATCAAAATGATAACATTTTATTTGATTTTTGCCTGATACTATATCATACTCATTTATCAATTTAAATGAAGGACTATTGATAATTTTTTTTTTAATTCCTAATGATTTTAAAAGACTTTTGGTAAATACAGTCTTGCCGCTTCCTAAATTTCCAATTAGAAAAATATTATCTCCAACTTTTATTTTTTTAGAAAAATCTTGAGCTATCACTATTGTATCAGTATAGAGCCTTGAAATTATATTAGTATTTTTATACATAGTATATTTAATATTACAATAAATTCAAAAATAAAAAAATTTTCTCATATCATTTTATTCTGCAATTTTAAAAATTTATAGAATATTTTAAAAATATATCTATTTATTTTTTTCCTTGTCTTCCAATTAGTTCATCAATACTTACATTAAATGCATCTGCAAGTTTTTCTATGGTCTGTATCGTAGGATGAGTTGCGACATTCTGTTCTATTTTCGTTATAGCGTTGTAAGATAAGTTAGATTTTTCTGCTAATTTTTGTTGAGACCAACTATTTTTTTTTCTTAGCTCTTTTACATTTTTGTATAACATTGTTTACTCCTTTTATTTTTTTTAATTTAATGTTATTTTTTAATAATAAATTTTTATATATTTTTATTTTTAATAGTATATTAAAATTATTCTTAAAAATCAAGAATAATCTACATTTTAAAATTAAAAATTTTATATAGACGGCTGTATTATGCTCTATTTATATACTATAATATAGAACATAACACAATTATGAAAATTTGACATATATTACTATAATTTTATATACTATAAAAATTATAGATTATAATTTCCACTAAAAAAAAATTTTGGAGAAAAAATGTCTGATACTATAGAGGTAAACAATAAAATAAATTTGCCAAAAACGAGCTTTTCTATGAAAGCTAATCTTTATCAAAAAGAACCGATTATTCAAAAAGAATGGGAAAATAAAAATATTTATAATAAAATTTTGGAACAAAATAAAGATAATTTTTCATACATTTTGCATGATGGACCACCATATGCTAATGGGAATATACATCTAGGGCATGCTTTAAATAAAGTATTAAAAGATATTATTTTGAAATATGAAGCAATGGTGGGTAAAAATATTCCTTTTATCCCTGGATGGGATTGTCATGGTTTGCCAATTGAATTTCAACTTCTAAAAGAAATGAATACTGATAAAAATAGCATTGATCAATTAAAATTTCGTAAAAAAGCAGCTAATTTTGCAGAGAAATTTATAAAAATTCAAAAAGAAGAATTCAAAAGACTAGGAATTTTTGGAGATTGGGAACATTCATATCTAACTTTGACTCCAGAATATGAGGGGAATATAATAAAAGTTTTCAGAGAATTGGTCAATAAAGGCTACATATATAGAGGCTTAAAACCAGTTTATTGGTGTGTTAATTGTGAAACCGCACTCGCAGAAGCTGAGATTGAATATAATGAACATATTTCGACTTCTGTATTTGTAAAATTTCCGATTAAAGGAGAATTTTTAGGAGAAAAAAATGTCCAAATTATAATTTGGACAACGACACCTTGGACTTTACCATCAAATGTTGCAGTTGCTGCACATCCAGTTTTTGATTATGTAATCTTTGAAGTTCAAAAGACGCTAAATCGTAATATTAACGAAAAAGAAAAATTTATTGTCGCAAAAGATTTATTAAACAAAGTTAGTGAAAAACTAAATATAAAAGAATTTAAAATTTTGAAAATATTCAAAGGAAAAGAATTAGAAAATATCAATTGTTTTTCTCCTTATAGACATGATTTGTCAGTAGGAGTTTTAGCTAACTATGTGACGATTGAAGATGGGACCGGAATTGTGCATATTGCTCCAGGTCATGGAGATGATGATTATATTGTTGGGAAAAAATATAACCTGCCAATAATAACTCCGATTGATGATAAAGGAAATTTTACAAATACAGTCGAATTTTCAAATATTAATGGAATTAATATTTTCAAGGCGAATTCTATTATAATACAAGATTTAGATACAAAAAGATTACTTTTAAATGCAGAAAATATCGAGCATAGTTATCCACATTGCTGGAGATGTAAAGAGCCTGTTATTTTCAGAGCAACTAATCAGTGGTTTTTGGATTTGAATCATAATGCTTTGAGACAAAGAATTTTAAATATCTGTAATGACGTAAAATGGATCCCAGAATATGGAAAAAATAGAATCGTCGGGATGATTGAAAATAGACCGGATTGGTGTTTGTCGCGACAAAGGCTTTGGGGAACACCGATCCCAGCGTTTTATTGTAAAGAATGCGGAGAACTTTTATTGACAAATGAAAGTATTTTAGCTGTTGAAAAAGTATTTTTAGAAAAAGGTAGTGATATTTGGTTTTATAAAGAAGCAAATGATATTTTACCAACCGAAATAAAATGTTTGAAATGTGGTGGCAAAAATTTTGAAAAAGAAAAAGATATTTTTGATGTTTGGTTTGATTCTGGTACGAGCGCAGAAGCAGTTTTAAGGCAAAGAAAAAATCTAAAATATCCAGCAGATTTATATTTGGAAGGCTCTGATCAACATAGAGGTTGGTTCCAGGCTTCATTGATTATTTCAACTGCTCTTTATGACAACGCGCCTTTTGAAACAGTTTTAACACACGGATTTACAGTTGATAGAGAAGGTAAGAAAATGAGCAAATCTGCGTTCAATGGAGTTGCGCCTAGTGAAATTATGAATAAATTCGGGGCTGATATTTTGAGGCTTTGGATAAGTAGCACAAACTATCAAGAAGACATGAGAATCGCAGATGATATAATTCAGCAAACTGTAGATGCTTATAGAAAAATCAGAAACACATCAAAATATATTTTAGGAAATCTCAATGGATTCAAATTGGAAACTCAAAAAGTCGAATATCAAGATATGCTAGAAATAGATAAATGGATATTAGCTGAACTTTCGGTTTTAACGATAAATATTATAGAGCATTTTGAAAAAAGAGATTTTTATTTGGTTTATCATGATTTTTATAATTTTTGTAATATAGAATTAAGTTCCCTTTATTTTGATATTTTGAAAGATAGACTTTATGTAATGCCGCCAAAAAGTCAAGAAAGAAGATCAGCACAGACAGTTCTTTATTATTTAGCAAGCTTTTTACCTAGGATAATTGCTCCAATAATACCTTTTACAGCAGAAGAGATTTGGCAAAATTTTTTGAATAAAACTGATAAAAAAGAAAGTATATTGCTAGAAAAATTTGTATATCATAGTAATGAAGAAAAACAGCTTATAGAGCTTTGGAGCTCTGACAAATCTATTTTGACAAAATGGAGAAATTTTTTTGAATTTAGAAAAATTTTACTAAAAAAAATTGAAGAAAAAAGACTAGAAAAAATTATAGGAAATTCTTTGGAAGCAAAAGTAAAAATCTTTATAAATGATGAAATAAATGAGCTAAATTTATCACCTTTGAAAAATGCAGAATTTTTTTGGCGACAAATAGCAATTGTTTCACAAGTGGAAATAAAAATAGATGATAAAGTTGACGAAAAAATACTTATTGATAGCTCATTTTTTAATAAAAACTTGACAAATAAAAAATACGAGGGCTTAAAAATTGGAATAGTTGTTGAAAAAGCAAGCGGAGAAAAATGTAATAGATGTTGGAATTGGGCAGAAAATTTGCTAGAAATTGACGGACAAAAAATTTGTGATAGATGTATTGAATACTTAAAAAATTGGTAAAATTTTTATTAATAAAAGTTTTTACTCTTTAAAAAAAAGATATTTTTGGGGACAGACAAAGAAAAAAAATTTCTTATTTCTTTTTGTCAAAAGCAAAAAAAGAAATAAGGAAAAAAGTAGGTCGCTAAACTGCGTAAGAGAATTAAAATTTTTAAAAGCTAAAATTTCAAATACAACATTTAATTACAGCCGAACACCTGAAATTTTTTCACGCTTTTAAAAAATTTTAATCAACGCCATACTCGCTTTTTACAATCCAATCTTTTTTTATATATTTTTGTAAATGTCTCCACTGGAAGCAATATCTAATATTAATATCAAAATTTTTTCATCTATTACTTTAAATATTG
>JAIRLV010000179.1 GCA_031259185.1 Elusimicrobiota bacterium
AAAAATAAAAAATCTTTTTAAATTTTTTTCTATGAAAAAATTATTTTTTAAGTAAAATATATTTAAAATAACGTTGTGCTGATATTTTTAAAAAAAAGGAGATTTCAATTATGAGCATAGATAAAAAAATAAATCCATATAATTTACTGAAAAAAGTTAGAGAAAACAAGCCTTTGATCCATCATATAACAAATTTTGTGACAATTTATGATTGCGCAAATATTGTAAAAGTTTTTGGTGGATCGCCAGTAATGGCTCATGCAAAGGAAGAAGCTGGAGATATGACTACAATTGCTTCTGCCTTAGTTTTAAATATAGGGACTTTGACTAGCGATATAATAGAATCTATGAAATTATCTGCAAAAGCTGCGAATAAAAAAGGTATTCCTATTATTTTTGATGTTTGTGGAGCAGGAGCGACTTCATTTCGTGATAAAAGTTGTTTTGATATTATTGAAAATAATAAAATTGATATTATAAAAGGAAATGCTTCTGAGATAGCAAAAATAGCAGGAGAAAATGTGCAAACAAAAGGTGTTGATTCTACACAAATAGATTCCGATTTAAAATTAGTATCTCAAAAATTAGCTTCAAAATATGATTCTACAGTAGTAATAACTGGAGAAACTGATATTATCTCCGATAAAAACGAAACTTTATTTGTAAAAAATGGGAATAAAATGATGGCAGAAATTGTAGGGACTGGTTGTATGGCAGCATCAGTTATTGCAACATTTGCGAGTATTGAAAAAGACTTGAAAGTTGCGACAGTATCTGGATTAGTTTGTTTTGAAATAGCAAGCGAAATTGCAGCTGAAAAATCTAAAAATTTAGGCGTAGGTTCATTCAAAGTCAATCTCTTTGATGCTGTCTATAATTTAGATGAAAAAAGTATAAAAGAAAAAATGAGGATCGCATTATGAAGGGATATTATTTTATAACTGATTCTTTGTTAAGTAAAAATGGGAATTTAAATGATTGTAAAAACGCAATAAATGCAGGTGTAGAAACAATTCAATATAGAAGTAAAAACAAAAATTCTTTTGAAATGTATGAAGAAGCAAAAACTTTAAAAGAAATATGCAAAAAAACAAATTTTATCATCAATGATAGAATTGATATTGCTCTGGCTATAAACGCTGATGGAGTTCATTTAGGACAAAAAGACTTGCCTTATAAAATTGCTAGAAAATTATTGGGAAATAATAAAATAATTGGAATTTCTGTTAGTTCTATTGAAGAAGCTGAAACTGCATATAATGTAGGAGCTTCTTATTTAGGAGTAGGACCAATATTTATGACATCTACAAAAAGTGATGCTGAAAAACCAGTTGGATTAGAGCTGATAAAAGAAATCAAAAAAAAATTTGATTCAAAAATTCCAATTGTTGCAATTGGCGGAATTAATTTAGAAAATGCAAAAGACGTTATTTTTGCTGGAGCAGATTCAATTTGCGCAATTTCTGATGTCGTAACGAAATGTGATGTAAAAAAAGAAATAAAAAAATATCAGGAGTTATTTCGCTAAATGTCAAAAAAAAAAGTTTTAGTTGCGATGAGTGGAGGAGTAGATTCTGCAGTTTCCGCATATCTTCTTAAAAAAAAAGGATTTGATGTAACTGGTGTCACTATGTGTTTAGGAATAAATCCAATTGGCTCAAAAAAAACTTTGTGTTGCGGACCAAAAGAAATTCAAGATGCAAAAGCAGTTTGTACTTATTTATCAATTCCACATTATGTTTTTAATTTTGCTGATATTTTAGAAAAAAAAGTGATAAAAAACTTTTTAGAACAATATAAATCAGGGAATACGCCTAATCCTTGCGTAGAATGCAATAAATATTTGAAATTTGGAAAACTTTTGGATCAGGCAAAAGCTCTTGGGTTTGATTTTATAGCAACTGGGCATTATGCAAAAATCGGAAAATACAAAGGACAAACTTGTCTAAAAATTCCAAAAGATAAAATAAAAGATCAGACTTATTTTTTATACAAAATAGAAAAAGAAAAACTTGAATCAATATTATTCCCTTTGGATATATATACAAAAGATGAAGTAAGAAAAATAGCAAAAAAAGTAAATCTCCCAGTAGCTGAAAAAACAGAGAGCCAAGATATTTGCTTTATTACAGGAAAAAATTATAAAGAATTTCTAAAAGAAAGAGGCGTAAAAAATATTTCTGGAAATATAATTGATACAAATGGAAATGTTTTAGGAATACATAAAGGAATAACGAACTATACAATCGGACAACACAAAGGTCTTGGGATTTCTACAAAATCTCCTTTATTTATTGTAGAAATAAATGCAAAAAACAATACTCTAGTTGTTGCGGAAAAAACTGAAAAAAAAGTATCAGGATTAGTTGCTGATTCTATAAATTTATTTGTAAAAGAAACCGATTTCCCAAAAACTGTTTTCATAAAAATTAGATATAGACAAGCTCCAATAAAAACCAATGTCTATTTAGAATATGAAAAATATAATTCCAAAAAACACAAAATTCTAAAATTTATATTTGAAAAGCATACTGATTTTATTGCTACCGGGCAATCCTGTGTTATTTATTATAGAAATATGGTTTTAGGTGGCGGAATTATAAAAAAAGTGATTTATTAAAATTAAAAAAATGTTCTAAATTTAATTTTTAATTTTAGTTGTGATAATTGTGGCGTTTAAAAAAATCCTGATTTATTTGTATTATATGATTAAAAATTTTTAAGGAATATATTGGAATGGAAAATATTATAGATAAAATGATAAAAAAAAGTATTGAAAAAAATACTGTTTTAATCGTTGGATTGGATCCAAATTTGCAAAATTTTCCAAAATTTTTGACAGAATCTATAAATAATGATTATAAAGACCCTAAAAATCTTGAAAAAATAGAAAATGCAATATTTAATTTTAACAAAATTGTAATAGATGCAACTTTTGAGCATTCTTTAGGAATAAAACCTCAACTTGCATATTATGAAATTTTTGGGAGTTATGGAATTAAAGCGTTAGAAAGGACAATAGATTATGCTAAGACAAAAGATCTATTTATAATAAATGATGGTAAAAGAGGAGATATTGGCAGCACATCAAAGGTGTATGCCGAAGCTTTTCTAGGAGATACTTTAATATCTGGAGATATGGTTACAGTGAATCCATATTTAGGAGAAGATAGCTATAATCCATTTATTGAGTATGCAAATAAATTTAATAAAGGGCTTTTTATTTTGGTAAAAACGTCAAATCATTCATCAAAAGATATTCAAGATTTAATAATAAAGGATAAAAATGAGCCTGTATATATTGATTTAGCAAAAAAATTATCTGAAATTTCAAATGTTAACAAGGGAGAATATGGATATTCATCAATTGGAGCCGTTATTGGAGCAACTTATCCTAAAATTGTAAAAAAATTAAGGACAATTTTAAAGCACAATGCCTTTTTGGTCCCAGGATATGGATTTCAAGGAGCAAAAGCTGCAGATTTGAAAGTTTGTTTTGATAAAAATGGTAATGGAGCTTTTATAGTTTCTGCGAGAAGCATAATTTTTTCATATCTTGAAAAAAAATATAATAAAAATATTTCAACATTAACTGAAAAAGAAATGACAGAAATAATCAAAGAAAAAGCAATCTTTTCAAAAGACGAATTGAATTTAACAAGATTTAACTAAAATAATCAAAAAAAAATAGGAATCAAAAATTGATAAAATTTTATATCGCAGATATAGAAAAATGTTTGAATTTAGAAAAATCAAAAAATAAAGATTATTATTTTAAAATTTTAAATAAAAAAGCTGATGATTTTATTACTTCCGCATCAATAAATTCTAATGAAATTTTTTGTAAACATTCAACGCTTTTTATTGCCATAAAAGGCAAAAAATTTGATGCTACTGACTTTTTATTACAAGCTAAAAAAAGTGGTGCTAATTCTTTTATAATAGACAAAAAAAATTGGGAAAATAAGAACAGATGCTTTAAAAAAAAAATAATAGAAAATTTACAAAACATAATTATTACAAACAATGTGGAAAAAACTTTTCAAGTTGTGGCAGAAAAGTTTTTAGATTTAGGGAAAAAAATAGTAGAACAAGAGAAAAATGAAATTTTAAAAAAAATAT
>JAIRLV010000224.1 GCA_031259185.1 Elusimicrobiota bacterium
TTAGAACAAATAAGAGGTAAAAAATATTATGAGAGATATAAAGGAGCGAATAAAGAAATAATCATACTAGGATTAGGATTTAGTGGGGCGAACGAAGAGAATAGGGTAGAAGTAGGAGCAAAGTTTGAGAGGTTATAAAATAAGCAAATTTTAGCATAAAAATATATTTTTATCTTTAATTAAATTTAAATATTATAAAAATAATAAAAATGAAAACATACAAGTAAAAAGGTCATAAAAATATTTTAGTATGGAGATTATAACGATGAAAGTGGCAATTATAGGGACTGGATATGTTGGTTTGCCAACAGGAGTTGGATTAGCAGAATTGGGACATGATGTTGTTTGTATAGACAGAGATAAAACAAAAATAGATGACTTAAAGAATGGAAAAGTAACATTATTTGAAGATGGATTAGAAAATTTATTAAAAAAAAATTTGAAAGAAAAAAAAATAAAATTTACAACTTCTATGCCAAAAGGGCTGTATAATGCCGAAATTATCATAATTGCAGTAGGGACGCCACCTCATCCAGTTACAAAAGAAGCTGATATGAAATATATTCATGCAGCGGCAACAGAAATAATACCTTTTTTAGATAAATATACACTTATTGCTACAAAATCAACAGTTCCTGTTGGTACAGGCGATGATATAGAATCATTAATAAAAAATAGAAATCCAAAAGCTTTTTTTGATGTGATTTCTTTACCAGAATTTTTGAGAGAAGGATTTGCAGTTCAAGATTTTTTTAATCCGGATAGAATAATAGTCGGGACTAATTCTAATAGACCTATTAATGTAATAGAAAAATTATATGCGCCATTGAAATATAAAACAAACTTTGTTTTTGTATCTCGTAGATCTGCGGAAACTATAAAATATGCAGCGAATGCTTTTTTGGCAATAAAGATTCATTATATAAATGAAATAGCTGATTTCTGTGAAAAGGCTAATGCTAATATTTATGAAGTTGCAAAAGGTATAGGATCAGATAAAAGAATTGGAGATAAATTTTTAAATCCAGGTCCAGGATATGGGGGTTCTTGCTTTCCAAAAGATACAATGGCTATGGCTTTTATGGGAAAAATGAATGAAGTAGATCTATCTTTGATAGAAACTACAATAAAAAATAATCATGCAAGAAAAATCAAGATGGCTGAAAAGATTATAGATTTTTTGAAAGATATAAAAAAGCGTGAAGATGAAATAAAAATAGCTGTTTGGGGATTAACTTTTAAAGGAAATACTGACGACTGTAGAGAATCTCCATCTATGGAAATAATAGATATTTTGCTTAAACATCCTTATTCTATCTCTGCGTATGATCCTCAAGGAATGGAAAATGCAAAAAAAATATTAGTAGATAAAATAAAATTTGCAAAAGACGAATATGATGCCACAAAGAATGCAGATATTCTTGTTGTTTTAACCGATTGGGGAAATTTTGAAAAGATAGACCTAAAAAAAGTAAAAAAACTTATGAGTAATTATAAGATACTGGATTTAAGAAATATGATTAATAGAAATGAGGCTATTAATCTTGGATTTAGTTATGTAGGGATTGGTAGATAAAGGATTAAAAAGGAAGAGTCTATGAAAAAAGAAGAACTCATAAAATATTGGATAGAAACAGCTGAAGAAGATTATAAAACAGTAAAAAGTATGGTAGAAACAAAAAATAATAATTGGGCATTATTTATAGCACATTTAGTAATAGAAAAATTATTAAAAGCATATTATGTAAAAATTCATAATACAAATCCTCCTAAAATTCATGATTTATATAGATTATGTAAATTATCAAATATAGACTTGAACGATGAAAAAGAGAAAAATTTAATTCTATTTACAACCTTTCAAATAGAAGCAAGATATCAAGACTTATAAAAAAGACTTTTATGAGCAATGTAAAAATGAGGAATTTGTGAAAACTTCGCTATTAAAATTTGAGGAAATTGTAAAATGGATAAACGAAGAATTGATAAAGAAATAAAAAATGTAGCAATAAAATATGCAAAAGAGTTAAAAAGATATATAAAATTGGATGGCTTGTACGTATTTGGATCGTATATCAAAGGAACTCAACATGAATATAGTGATATAGATATTTTGATAGTAGCATCAAAATTCCCTGTAAATAGTATGATAGAAGCAATGGCCTGGGCCATGTTTATAGGACATAAAGTTGATATAAGAATAGAGCCACATCCTATATTAACAAAAGATTTTTTGGAAGAAAATAGTATTTTATTAGATATGATAAAAGATGAAATGATAAAAATAGCATAAATTCAATTGCAATAAACGTGGAGATAAAATGAAAAAAATAAAAAATTTGATAGTTGGAGCAGGGCTTTCAGGGGCTATTTTAGCAGAAAGAATTGCAGATGAAAAAAAAGAAAACATTCTGGTCATTGATAAAAGAAACCATATTGGTGGGAATTGTTTTGATTATCTAGATAAAAATGGTATTTTGATTCACAAATATGGTCCCCATGTGTTTCATACAAATTTTGAAGAAGTTTGGAATTATCTGAGTAAATTTACAAAATGGAACTATTTTTTTCTAAAACCTAGAGCGCTTATAGATGGAATAAAAGCAACTTTACCATTTAATTTGAATACTTTATATCAAGTTTTTCCTAAAAGTATGGCAGAAAATTTTGAAAAAAAACTAATAGAAAAATTCGGCTATAATGTTAAAATTCCTATTTTAGAATTAAAAAGAAAAGATGATGATTTAAAGTTTTTAGCAAACTATATTTATGAAAATGTATTTTTAAATTATACAAAAAAGCAATGGGGATTAAAGCCAGAAGAAATAGATGAAAATGTTACTGCCAGAGTTCCAATTTATATAAGTCGTGACGACAGATATTTTCAAGATAAATATCAAGGAATTCCTTTAAACGGCTATACAAAAATGGTAGAGAATATATTGAATAATTCATTAATAGAGATTAGTTTGAATACGGATTTTAGAGATGTTAAAAATGAGATTGATTATGAAAAACTTTTTTTCACTGGTGCAATAGACGAATTTTTTGATTATGAATTTGGAGAATTACCATATAGAAGTTTAAATTTTGATATACAAGAAAAAGAAGTAGAATATTATCAAGAAACAGCTGTTATAAATTATCCTAATAATTATGATTTTACTAGAATTTGCGAACATAAATATTTTTTAAATCAAAAATCAAATAAAACAGTTATTTCTATAGAATATTCAGAAAAATTTGTTCTTGGAGAAAATGAAAGATATTACCCAATAGAAAACCCCAAAAATAAAAATTTATATGAAAAATATTTAAAATATTCAAAATCATTAAAGAATGTTTATTTTTTAGGTAGACTTGGAGATTACAAATATTATAATATGGATTTGACAGTTGATAGAGCATTGAATTTTTTTGAAAATCAGATTAAATAAACAATCAAAAAATTAGATTATTTAGTCTCTAGAAAATAATTACTAATAATCAAAATTTAAATATTTATTTTATAAGTATCATTATAAAATCGGCATTATGAAATTATGTCAAAAAAATAATAAAGATATTTGGAGTTGAGATATATAAGAGTAAAAAAAATAATAAAAAATTAAAGATATATTTGTTTGGCATACAGATTTTTAGTTATAAGTTTAAATTTAATTAAAATAAGAGGTGTATATATGATTTTGGTATTTGGTGGAGCAGGTTATATTGGGTCTCACAGCGTTAAACATTTATTGGAGAATGGATATGATTGCGTTGTGGCAGATAATTTAGTTTATGGGCACAAAGATGCAGTTTTGGTAAAAAATTTTGAAAAAGTTGATTTAAAAGATAAAGATGGATTAGATAAATTATTCAAAAAATATAAAATAGATACAGTTATACATTTTGCTGCATATGCATATGTTGGAGAAAGTGTTGTAAATCCACAAAAATATTATCAAAATAATGTTATTGGGACTTTAAATTTACTAGATACGATGATAGCTAACAATGTGAAAAAGATAGTTTTTTCATCAACATGTGCAGTATATGGGAATCCAGAATATACTCCAATTGATGAAAAACATCCTCAAAATCCAATAAGCCCATATGGACAAAGTAAATTGATGATAGAAAAAATAATGGCAGACTATCAAAAAGCGTATAATTTAAAATACATTGCGCTAAGATATTTTAATGCCAGCGGAGCTTGCGATAATGCTAAAATAGGCGAATCTCATAATCCTGAAACACATCTGATCCCATTAGTTTTAAAAGCTATAAAAGGAGATATTAAAAATATTACGGTCTTTGGAACAGATTATGATAATTTTGATGGAACTTGCATTAGAGATTATATACATGTTGAAGATTTGGCATTAGCGCATAGACTTGCATTGGAAAAATTGGATGAATTTAATGGTTATATAAATTTAGGAACTGGAATCGGTACAAGTGTCAAAGAAATCATAAAAACAGCTGAAAAAGTTACAGGCAAGAAATGTCCTGTTATTTATGGAGATAGAAGAGCAGGAGATCCGCCGAAATTGTTTGCAAATAATGATATGGCAAAAGATGTATTAGGGTGGGAAATAAAATTTAACAAAATTGAAGATATATTGAAATCAGCTTGGGAATGGGAAAAAAATAAATTGTTTTAGTGTAAAAATTTAATATTGCCTATGAAAAGCATATATTTTTAATTTTTATTAGCTGATAAAGCTTTTAAAATTTCTTTTTATTTTTTTTTAAACGGTTCTCTTTAACGAAGTAATAAATTGATAAAATTATGTAAAATTCTATGAGCTGACGCCTAATAAAACTTTTTAACAACTTTTTTAAGTCACTTAAAAAACGTTTTTGGGGGTACCGCGATATTAAATTTCCATTCACATTTTTGAAAAACAGATTAAAATGTTCTTTGGGATATACCATGTAAATTTATGTAAATGCCACTTCGCCTGATTCTAAAAATTCTCTTATTCCATATAATATGTTCCTCTTATTTGCGAACAATTTAATTTG
>JAIRLV010000309.1 GCA_031259185.1 Elusimicrobiota bacterium
ATGATAAATCCTGCGATAATCCTTCTTTTTTTGAATTTGTTTTTGAAAAAGTCAAACCCATCCCAAATCTTGCTTTAAAGTCTCCAATTATTATATGAGTATCTTGCAAATTCAAATCAATATAAACTTTTTCCATTTCATTTTTTTTATATGAGTCAGAATTATAAAATTTTTTTTCATTTTCAACAAAAGTATTTGAAATAAAATTTTTGTTAAGTCCCAGAACTCCAAATTTCAATGACTTTTTATAATCGTCTTTGAATAAAAAAAATTCATTTTCTAGCTTAAAAATTGATAAATAATCATCGCTTTTTTCTTTATAATCTGTTATTTCATAAGAAAAATTGTATCGCTGAATAAAATTTTTTTTAATTGATTTTTTATCTTTTTTTATCTCAATTTTATCTGTAATTTCTTTTTCTAGTTCATCTTCTGTTTCAGGAAAATAATCAAACAAAAGCGAATATTCTTCGTATTCATTAGCATCTATTAAGCCTATTTCGTAATAGTAATCTAGTTCGTCTTGATTCTGAAAATCAAAATCATAATATGCAAACAATATATCTGAAATTAATAAAAATATATTAACAAAAAGCAATAATAATTTTATAATTTTCATATATTTATTTTTTCAACGAATGATTTGCAGTAAACAAATTAATATTTATTTCATAAATATTAATATATTTTAAAAAAAATATAATGTTCTTTTTATTTCTTATATATTAATATAAATAAAGAAAGTAAAATAATATATAATAGAACGTAAAATAAAAGGATGAGAGTTTAGTTCTTTTTTGCAATGAAAAAAGAAAACAAAACCAAAAAAATTAATTTATTTACATCATCACTCTATCTCCTCCGACTAATGCTTTTTTGCTTTTGACAAAAAGAAATAAGAACATTTTGTTTCTTTAAAAAAAATTAATTTACAAAACTAAAAATAGTACTTCAATCTTGAGAAAGTCATAATGTTCATTTTTCTACAATTCTGTTGGATAAGAGCCCAAAATTTTTAAAAATAAACATTTTTTTTCTAATTTTTTTAAAGCAATTTTTACAATTTTATCATCTTTATAACCAATAAAATCAAGAAAAAATACATATTCCCAAGCTTTTTTTTTATTTGGTCTAGACTCTATTTTTGTCAAATTTATGTCTTGTTCTTTGAATGGTAAAAGCATATCATACAAAGCTCCAATTTTGTCTTTTATTGCAAACATTATACTAGTTTTAGTTAATTTTGTTTTTTCTGAATTGTCTAAGCTAATAATAAAAAATCTGGTTTTATTATTACTTTTGTCTTCTATATTTTTTGCTAAAATATTTAATCTGAATTTTTCACCTGCTTCAATAGAAGCGATCGCAGCGACTTTGTTGTTTTTGTTTGCAATTTCCACAGCTTCTGTAGTAGATATTGCTTCAAAAATTTGTATATTTGGCAAATTTTTGGAACACCAATTTCTAGTTTGAGCAATAGCCTGCGCATGAGAATATATTTTTTCTATATTTTTCAAATCTGTTTCTTTTGAAAGCAAATTATGATGAATATCTAAAAATAGTTCAGCATAAATATTAACATCTTTATCAATCATTATATCTATTGTGTTATTTACAATACCTTCGGTTGAATTTTCAACAGGAACAACCCCAAATTTTACATTTTTTTTTTCAACTTCATCAAAAACTTCATTTATAGTCTGTTTTGGAATATATTCACAAGATTTTCCAAAAAACTTCTCACCAGCAATATAAGTATAACTATATTTAGAGCCAAAAAACGCAACTTTTATTTTAGATTGCAAATGCCTAGAACCACTTAAAATTTCTCTATATATGTTACAAAAATAGTCGTATTCTAAAGGTTTTTCAATTTTTTGAGATAATTTATCTAAAATTTCATTTTCTCTTTTCAAATTTAAAACTTCTAATTTGTTATTGATTTTGCACTTTTTTATTTCATCACAAACTTTAAATCTATCATTTAATAAATCTATAATTCTGTCATCTATTTTATCAATTTTTTTCCTTAAATATTCTATTTTCATTATTTTCTCCAATACCAATAAAATATTAATCTCTTTATTTATTATTAAAAAATATAAAAACTATTTTCAAATCAATTTTTTATTATACAGAATTTTTTAATTAATTAAAATATATATTTTTTAAAACTTCAACTTTTATTTATAGATAGAAATTGTTTTTAATTTTAAAATTTTTTATATTCACCATTTTTTGTTCACAAATTAAATTATATTCTTTTTTATAATAAGAATACTTCAACATATTTTTATTTATTCCCCAAAAAGCCTCTTTAAATAATTTTTTTTTCTAAACTCATATTTTATACGCGTAAAAAATACTTGAAAAAATTTAAATGAAATGATAGAATAAAAAATCAATTAACAAATTAATAAATTAACAATAGTTCAAAAGTTGTAAAAATTTTTCTAAAATCGTTACTTTAATCAAAAATAAATTTTAAAAAAAAAATTAGTAGGAGAAATAATGGAAGGATTGTCTGTAAAAATATTGAAGAAGAAACAAATTGAAATTAGTATTGATGTGTCAATTGAAAAAAAATAAAGTGGCTAAAAGTTGTAAAAAATATGGTTACCAAAGTTCATAGAGCAACAATGGACAAAATAAAATTGTTGCCTACAACCACAACGAGCCAAATAGATAGATTTAACAGTTTTGGCTGAAAATATAACGAAGCAATAAGTAAATCCAGTAAAAAAGTAATTTTTCTGGCAGGATTGAAATAGGGCTGACCTACCAGAAAGTACAAAATAGTCCATATATGCCAAAAATAGAATTTACAAATAATTATAGCCATTATCAAATGAGATTAAAAGAGGTAAGTTTATAAAATTGGCATGGAGATTTTGAAATGTATAAGTCTTGTAAGTATTATAAAATAGATAAATTTATGCCAGTTGAATATAGAGGGTATAAATTAGCAGAAAATATAAAATAGATGTCAGTTGATACTCGTATATTGCAAGCGAAATTTTGCCTGCAGATTATAACCGAAATAAAGAATAGAAGTAAAAGATATATTTATAGAATGTGTAACTTGGGATTAAAAAGTGCACAAAAAAAATGAACGATGCCTCCAAAATTAGAAAGAAGTGTTAAATCAATTTGCTATAGTTTTTGATAAAAGATTTCCCATTTTTTAGCTTTTATTTTTGCTTATTTACACATTTTTATTGATTAAACTTAAAAAAAGTTTGAAAGTGAATTTTTTATTTTTAAGCCGACCATGCCAAAGCTTTTAGTTTTTCTATATTCAAATCCATATTTTTTGGTATATTTTGTATTACAATTTTCTCAATTCCTATTTTAACCATGACTTTAAATAAAACTCTTTTCATCTTTAATTTAAACTGATTTTCTGAGATTCCAGCTAATTCTGTTAATATTAGTTCTGGTTTAACTATTTCAACACTAGCCACATCTTTTTCGTTTGGTTTTAATTCTAGCCCATCTTTTAATTTTTGAAATCTACTTATATCTAATTCCTCTCTAAGTAATAATCCAGTTTCTAATACCTGATCTATTATAATTACATCTTTTGTATCTGTTTCGACTTTTTTAAATATATTTATTCCATATTTTTTTAATTCTTTTTTTGATAAACTTTCTTTTTTTATTATTAACTGTCTCACTTTTTGAGTTGGTATAGTATTTGCTTCATTAAAATATTCTTTTAGAATTTCGTCTGTATACTTATTTTGTAGAAATTCATTATTTAATATTATATCTACAATTTTTTCTGATATATTCTCTAAATTATAGTTCTGAATTAATTGTTTCACTCTATCTCGTATCAAGTTATATAATTTTTCTGTTACCATCCCATTACCTGTTACTAATTGTCCATTCATTCTTACTGTTGATACTCGCAATAATCCTTTTCTTATTAGTCTCCCATATATTTTTTCTATATTTTCATTTTTTGTTGTTATTTGATTATACATTTCTTTTCCAATTACCATTTCTATTTTTAATAGTATATGATTTCTCATTTCTATATAATTCATTAATCTCGATATGTTTATTCTATTTTTTATATCTGCTAGATTAGGTTCCCCTATTAATATTACTCTAACTCCTATTTTATTTTTTATATCAAGTTTTTCTAATGTAGCGATTATTTCTTGCGCGGTATTTCCAGTTATATCTATTATTATTTCTATACCTTCATTTTTTAATTGATTTATATTATTTTTTAATTTTTTTAATATATCAGGAAATATTTTATATAAATCTTCAATACTAATATTCAACAAATTTGATATTTTATATATATTTTCTTGTAATTTTTTAATTCCTTCAAATTCTAAATTTTGATGCTTGTAACCTTTTATCTCATCTATTATTTCTAATGATTTTATCAAACCAAATTGTTTATCGCCAGCAGTATTCAATGCTAATGTGTGCGCTTTTTTCAAATTCATTCCATTTAATAACGCAAAATACTCTATTTTTTCATGCAAAAATAATTGTTTGATTAATTCTTCATATGTTTCTTGATTAATCACTTTTTTTAGCCTAATTAATAGATCATATAATCCTTTGCTCATTCTCATTGTTAATACGTATTTGCCATTTTTTAACTTTGTTTGTGACTGTAATTCATATTCTAATGTATCTACTATTTCTAATTTAATATTTTCTATTTTTGCTCTCTTTTTAAAATTTCCTCCAAGTTGAAACATTGAAAAATTTTCTATACTTATATTTTTAACCTTTTTTATTGCATTTCCAAATGTTTTTATGGCTTCTGATGTTAAATTTTTCAAAATAGCATATTGTTTGTCAAATAAATTTATTAATCTGTTTGGTCCTCGCAAAGCCATATTTTGGAGTTCATTTTGTTCTAAAATAACATCAATATCTTGAGTGATAATAGTAGAGTTAAATTTCATAAATATATTCCTTCGTAACATGACGTCAGAATTAAGCATAAAAATTAAAACTTTATTTATAATATCTTCATATAGATTATTAAATAAATTATTATCTTCGGCAGAATATTGAGTAAATGCTCTCAATTGATTATTATTGTTTGTATTTAAATATTTATGAAGGAAAAAATATTTTTTGGTTATTTTAATAATGTTCTCAAAATTTGGATCAAATTTTTTAACTTTATTGATTAAATCTATTATATATTGTTTTTTATTATCTAAATTTGTTTCATTTTGTATTTCTAAAAATAAATCTAAAATTTTTGTTTTATATTCTGTTGAT
>JAIRLV010000314.1 GCA_031259185.1 Elusimicrobiota bacterium
CTAGTGAAATCGGACTGAGAAAAGCTATTGGAGCTACAAAAAAAGCTGTTTTATTGCAGTTTTTGATAGAATCATCTTTTTTGTCTGTTTTAGGTGGAATTTTAGGAATATTTTTGGGAATGATTATTTCAATTTTGATTTCAAAGTTTGCAGGTTGGAGCTTAATAGTTTCTAATTTTTCAATAATTTTATCAGTCGGATTTTCAGCTGGTATCGGAATAATATTTGGATTTTGGCCTGCAAAAAAAGCTGCTGAACTTTCGCCAATAGAAGCACTAAGGCATGAATAAAAAAATTTTTGAAAGTAATTATTTCAAAAAAAAATTGGTTACAATTTATATTACATTCTCTATTACATTACAGAAAGCCTTAAATCAATTTGCTATAATTTTTGATAAAAGGTTCTCTATTTTTTAACTTTTATTTTTGATTATTACACATTTTTCATTTACAAATTCATTCTTTTGATGACAAAAACAATATTTTTATAAGTTTGTTTTATCATAAAATTCTAGAAAATTTTTTATCAATCTCTTTTTGTGTCATTGAAATGATCGTTGGTCTTCCATGTGGGCAATGATATGGATTTTCTGTTTTCATCAATCTTTTCACAAGTTCTTGCATTTCTATAAATGACATTTTTTGATTTGCTTTTATAGAATTTTTACATGCAATCATAATAATTTTTTCTATAATTTCTTTTGAATACAAATCTGTTCCTTTTATTTTATCGTCAATAATATTATCCAAAATTTCTCTTACGCTTTCTATTTCTTTTCCTTTTTCAATTATTGATGGGACACCAGTTATTTTAAATATATTATTTCCAAAATATTCAATAAAAAATCCAAAATTTTCAAATTTTTTTATGTTTTCAATTAAAAAATCCATTTTTGAAGATTGTATTTCTAATATTTCTGGTAATAATAAGCCTTGAACTTCAATAGCCCTATTCTCAAAATCTTTTTTTAAAATTTCATAATTTATTCTTTCGTGAGATGCATGCTGATCTATTAAAATTAAATCAAAATTTTTATTATTTGCCAAAATATATTTGTTTGGAAGCCAGCCGATGATATTAATTTCTGGATCAATTTCATCAAAAAATTCAGCTTCAATATTGGTAGCATAGTCTTTTCGTTTATCAGATTTTTCTAAAACATTATTGGATGTTTCATCTCGCTCAAGATGAATAGGCGTATTATCTTTTTGATTAGACATATTATTTTTTTCTAGTAATATTGAAGTCGCATTTTGGTTCAAATTCAAATTTTCTATTTTTTTTAAATCCATATTATCAAAAATTGACATTATTTTTTTCCAATTTTTCAAATAATTATTTTTATCTATCTTATTTTTTGGAATAAATATTTTTGTTGTGCGTCCAATATCGTAATTTCTTTTTATATTTTTTAATTCTGAAAAAATTTTTTTATTTTTTCCTTCTTCTAAATTTAAAGTTTCTTTTAAAAAAATTTCTTTTGCTCCTTCTTGAAAATTTTTTTCCTTTTCATTTATTGAAATATCTTTTACATTTTCGCTTTTATTTTCATTAAAAATTTTATTAGAATCTTCGTTTTTTAGCGTATAAAATATTGTTTCTTTTATAATTGAAAATATTGCAGGCTCATTCATAAATTTTATTTCTGTTTTTTGCGGATGAACATTTACATCAAAAAATTCTCCATTCATTTCTAAAAATAAAAACACGACCGGATATCTAGATTTTACAATATTTTCTTTATAAGCTTCGTTTATTGCCGCGATTATTATCTTTGAAGAAATATTTCTTTTGTTTACAAATGTATAATAATTATTTTTTGTTTTTTCAAAATGTTCAGTATTTGTAGCGAATCCTGAAATAGAAAAAAAGTCATTTTCATATTTAAAAGGTAGCAGATATTCAACTAGTTTTTTCCCAAAAATATCTTTTATTCTCTCTAGCGTTTCATTACTTTTTAATAAATTAAATTTTTCTTTTGTATCAATAGAAAGCCGAAATGAAATATTTGGATGAGAAATTGCTATTTTTTCTAAAATTGAAATAATTTGGGAATATTCGCTAGAGTGTGATTTCAAAAATTTTTTTCGAGCAGGCACATTATAGAAAAGATCTTTTATAATTATTTGCGTCCCAAAAGATGTCCCGATTTTTTTTATTTCTTTAATTTCTCCGCCTTCTACTTTCATAGAAAAACCATGTTCGCTTTCCCTTTGTCTAGTTATTATTTCTATTTTTGAAATTCTAGAAATCGCTGCTAATGCTTCTCCTCTAAACCCGAGAGTCTTTATTTTTTCTAAATCTTCTATTTTTTGTATTTTGCTAGTCGCATGCCTTTTTACACACAGTTCTAAATCTTCTCTCGTCATTCCATTCCCATCGTCTGTGATTTTAATTAACTTTATACCTTTATCTAAAATTTCTATACTAATTTTTTTAGCATTAGCGTCAATTGAGTTTTCAACTAATTCTTTTATAGCGCAAAAAGGTCTTTCTACAACCTCTCCAGCCGCAATTTTCTCAATCGTATCTATATCCAAAAGTTTTATTTTGTTCATAATGTTCCCTTTCCATTAGAATTATGTATTTTTTTTATATTATACAAAAAAAATTAAAAAAATTAATTGGCTTACCTAACTATAGTAAAAATTTTTCCTTTTAATAAAGAATTATACTATCAGCTTTTTACATTCTATTATATATTATTTTTCTTTCTTTTTTATATATTT
>JAIRLV010000019.1 GCA_031259185.1 Elusimicrobiota bacterium
CTGATATCGGTCAAAGAGAATGTATGAAAAAATTTTTATAACTACCTGACTCACATAGATTTGTATTAAATTCATTTATGAAAAAAATAGTTATTAACAATTCTCTAGTGATGTTCTACTTCACGCATGCCTCATTCCAAAACTTTATCTATAAAGATTATTTTCATAAATATAATTTTCAACTGAACTTGGAACTAAATATTTTATACTAATATCTTTTTTTAAAAAGTCACGAATCATAGACGATGAAATTCCAATATTAAAATCATTCACAAAAAATAAGTTTTTATTGTATTTTAATGTTTTTAGCTTTTCAAAAAACTTTTTTTCTTTGCTAGCATATAAAGATTCATTTTTTTCTTGTCTATTTATAATTATAAAGTTACACATTTCTAATAACTTTATTCCTTTTACCCAAGATTCAATATTTTTTAGCGAATCCATGCCAATTATAAAGAAAATTTCACTGTTTTTGTATATTTTTTTAAAATAATTTATTGTTTGATAAGAATATTTTTTTTTACCGTATATCTCAAAATTTGATATAAAAAATTTTTTGTTATCTTGTATTGCTAGACAAGTCATTAAATATCTGTGATTTTTACTTAATAAAGAATCTTTATGGGGAGGAGCCCCCGCAGGGACAAAGAATATTTTATCAAGCCCAAACTTTGATAAGGCATGCTCTGCAATTATTAGGTGTACATTATGGATAGGGTTAAAAGAACCTCCTAAAATCCCAATTTTCATTATTTTCTAACCTGCCCATTTCCGTGAATTACAAATTTATAGCTTGTTAATTCTTTTATTCCCATAGGACCTCTAGCATGTAATTTTTGAGTAGAAATCCCAATTTCAGCGCCTAATCCAAAACAACCCCCATCTGTGAATCTTGTTGAAGCATTATGATAAACAGCAGCAGAATCTACAAGTTTCAAAAATTTTTCTGCATTTTCTATATTTTCTGTGATTATTGAGTCTGAATGTCCACTTCCGTGAATGGTTATATGGTTTATTGCTTCTTCCAAATTTCCAACAATTTTTATAGCAAGAATCATATCTAAATATTCTGTATCCCAATCTTCAGAAGTTGCCATTAAAATATTTTTCATATCAGGAGATATAGCTTTATTCATTTTTGTAAGAATATCAAAACTTTCATTGCAAGCTCTTAATTCAAGATTTACTTTGTTTTCAGTTAAATATTTTAAAAATTCAGTAAAAAATTTCTCTGCAATGTTTCTATTAACCAAGAGTGTTTCTAAAGAATTGCAAACTCCCGGTCTTTGAGTTTTCGCATTTATTACAATATCAACAGCCATTTTTATATCGGCACTTTCATCAATATAAATATGACAAAGTCCTTTTCCATGTTTAATTATAGGAATTTTTGAAATTTCAGAAATTTTTTCTATCATCTCCTGACTTCCTCTAGGAATTATAGCGTCAATAAATTTATCTAAATTTAAAATTTCAGCAAAAAGTTCTCTATTTGCACTTTCAATAAACTGTATAGCTCCAATCGGTAAACCATTTTCTTCGGCAGCTTCAATTGCGAGCTTTGATAAAATATGATTAGAATTCATTGCCTCTGAACCGCCTTTCAAAATTATAGCATTTCCAGACTTTATACAAAGTGCAATTGTATCAATAGTGACGTTTGGTCTTGCTTCATAAATTATTCCAATTACACCGATTGGCGCTCTTTTTTTTTCAATTTTTAGACCATTTTCCGTAATATTTGTATCCAATATTTCTCCAATAGGATCAACAAGTTTTGTGATATTTCTGAGTCCTTCTACCATATCTTTGATTCTTTCTTCTGTCAATGACAGCCTATCTATAAAATGTCTTGATAAAGAAGCATTTTTTCCAGCCTCAATATCTATCCCATTCCTAAAAAGAATATCTTCAATGTTTTTTTCTATTTTATCTGCAATAGCAACTAAAATTTTATTTTTTGTTTCATTCGTTAAATTTATCATTTGTTTAGAAGCATTTTTTGCATTTATTACTTGTTGAAACAATAAATCTTTTTCATTCATAATTTTATATACCTCATTAATTTAATAAAATAAAAAAAGTTGATATATTTTTTATATATGTTATAATTTAAAAAAACTTTGAAAAAATTTATTTCTATAATTTTTATATTTAATAATAAACTTTTTTGTCAAGTTTTACAAGTTTTTTCAAAAATAAAATATATTTACTATAGAATACAATAGAATACAAACAAAAAAAAATTTTTTGAAACTAGACGACTTACTTAAATGAAAAAATCTATTTATATTTATTAGAAAAATTTTTACAAAATCGAATTATACAAAAATAAAATAATAGATTGAAAAAATTTAAAATAATGCAATAATATTAATTAGTTTGAGAGAACAAATAATATTATGTCGCCACAAATTTCAGTGTCTAGCGTAGTACAGTATTTACAATAAATCAAAAAAACTCTTTTCTTTACTTTAAATGTATGTAAATATAAATCATAAATTGATTAGAGGATAAATTGAATTGCTATATTCTTTAATCTAACAAATAACTTAAAAGATTATTTATAGTCAATGGATAAAATATATAGGAGAATATATAAATGATAAAACAAGTTAGTTCTATTTTTTTATTATTTTTTATTTTGGCTTTTATATTTTTAATTTTTGGATGTTCGCTTACTCATATCCCGCAAGGTCCACCCAAAAAAGTATTTTTAAAAATTTTTGAGAACCAAACAGTTCAATATTCATTGCATACTACATTAAATGAATATTTGAAAGACGAATTATTAAGGGAATCTTCGCTTTTAGTTGTCGACGAAAACGAAGCAGATTATATTATAAATGGTAAAATTTATAATTATGAATTGCGACCAATGTCTTATAATATGGACAATAGAGTAGAAAGCTATGAAGAAGTTATAGAAGTTGAATATACGCTTAGCGATATAATTAATGATGAAAATATTTTGAATGAAAAAATTTCGGAGAATGAAATTTATTTTACAATTTATGGGAATTCTTTTGAAACAAAGAGTGAAACTGAATTAGAAAAGGATGCGCAGAATAAAATTTTATATTTTATGGCTAGAAATATTGCTAGAAAAATAGTTTATGCAGATTTCAATATTAAAAATAATGATGAAAAAAGCGAAAATAGTGAAATAGGAATTAAAAATGATGAATCTGAAATAAATAGTTTAAATAATTTTAAAAATAATGATGGAACCGATTTAAAAAGTATGAAAGAATTTTAATCTTATAATTTAATTCAAAAAATGTTGAAAAACTATGAGAAATAATAATTTATATTATCCAATTTATTTATTTGATGGAGTAAATCAGCATTCAAAAAATAAAAAAATAGAAGAAATAAAAAAAACAATTCTAAATGAAGTTACAGAATTCAATTTTGATCTTCTATATGCAGATGATATTGAGCCAAAAAAAGTTATAGAAATAGCGGAAACTTTGCCATTTGCAAGTGAATATAGGTTGATTATTTTAAGGAATTTTGGAAAGTATTCTACAAAACAAAAAAATATTCTCGCTGAATACTCTAATAATCCAGTTATGACAACATGTTTAATTTTGGATGCGAATGAAAGACTAGATAAGAGAGAAGCATGGCATAAAATTTTTATTTCTAATAAAAATAAAAAATTTGTAGAAATTGAAACATTTTGGGAATATAAATATAGAGATTTTATGAAAATTATTATTGACATTTTTAATAAAAATGACAAAAATATTGACTATGAAGCTACATCAGTTTTGGCAGAATTAATAGAAACAAATCCAGCCGCTCTTGATGAAGAAATCCAAAAAATTTTAAATTTTGTTGGAGAAAAAAAAACAGTTTCATTAGATGATATAAGACAAAACGTTGTAAAAACACAGAATCATAATTTATATAAATGGGCTAGTGAAGTCACAGGGCAAAATTTTTCAGGAGCTATACAATTTTTGAATAATCTTTCTCATAATGAAATCAAAACACCTCAACTCTTATTCTATTCGTTAACAGAAAGATTTATAAAAATTTCTAAATATTTAACTTTATTAGATGAAGGTAAAAGCTCAACCGAAGCTCAAAAATCACTTGGAATTATATCATTTTTGGAGCCAACTTTTCACAAAGAAGCAATTTCTTTTGATTTTGAAAAATTAACAAAAATTTTTGATTTGATAATAAAGACTGACTTCGGTTTCAAAACTGGGCAAGGAATTGCTAGTAGTAATATAAAATTTTTATTTGAAACACTTTTGTTTGATATTCAATCTGTAATAAATGAAAAAAGTGAGTGGGACTATATTAATGGCTAGAATTTTGGCGATAGATTATGGGAAGATGAGAAATGGATTAGCTATTAGTGATGAAACAAAACAGATTGCTAGTGGATACAAAGTCGTTGTCGGTTTAGATGCCTTAAAGAAAGAAATAAAAAATATTACTCAAATTTATGATATAGAAAAAGTTTTGATTGGAATTTCTAAAAAATCAAATAATGAGCTTGGAGAAATTGGTATTTTGTCTTTAGAGTTTGTTGAATATTTAAAAACTAAATTTGATTTTGATATAGAACTTATAGATGAGGCTATGACAACAAAAGAAGTAATGCGAATTTTGAGAGAAATGAATAAACCCGTAAAAAAACATAAAGATGAATTGGATAAATTTGCAGCTGAAATTATGTTGCAAGAATTTTTGAATAATTGTAAAAGAAAGGATTGATTAATGAAAGATAAGATTGAAAATAAATTATATTATGGAGATAATTTAGAAATACTTAAAAAAATGAGTATAGACAAAGATTTTTTTAAAATTACAAATGGAGGGATAGATTTAATATATATAGATCCGCCATTTAACAGTAATAGAAATTATAATATATTATATCAAGATTTAATAAGAACGAAAGAAAATGGAGATAAAAATATAGCCCAAAAAGAAGCGTTTAGTGATACATGGAGTAATATAGAATTGAGTCAAGAATTAGATGAATTAAAGAGTTATACAGATATTCCAGATTTGTA
>JAIRLV010000045.1 GCA_031259185.1 Elusimicrobiota bacterium
GTTGCTTTTCTTTAAAATATAAATTTGCAATTGTCTTTGAAAATTTTTTAGAACGTTCATTCGATTTTGAGCCAAAAAAAAATGTTTTTTTGGGATTTTTTGATACAATAGAAAACATTGAGATTTTGAATATAAAGCAGATACATTATAATTCTCAATTTAACTCAATAGTTCATTTTGAAGTAGAATTTTCGCTCGCAAATAATAACTTTGATATTGATGAAAAATCTCAAAAATATCTTATATCTTTATCATATTCAAAAAAATTTGGATATAGAATTAATGAAACTAAAAAATATTAATGAAAATTATCTATAAAAAGGAATATTGTTTCATGAATGAAAAAAAATTGGATATAAAAGTGGGTTTTATAATTGCAAACAAAGATTTTAGAAATGAAGAATACTTTGAACCAAGAAAAGTATTAGAAAAAGCTGGACTTAGTATCGTCACAATAGCAATGGAAAAAGGTTTGTGTATTGGGAAACTAGGAGGAGAAGTTTTTGCAGATGTAGCTATTAAAGATGTAAAAATACAAGAACAAAATTTTTCAGCAATAATTTTTGTAGGGGGTTCAGGTTCCAAAATTTATTGGCATAATGAATTTGCACAAAATATTTGCAGATTAATTATTGAAAAATACCCCAACAAAATTTTAGCTGCTATTTGTTCTAGTGTTGCGACTTTGGCTTTTGCAGGAGTTTTGAAAAATATAAAAGCAAATTCATATCAAAGTGAAAGGGAAATAATAAAGGAGTATGGCGCTATTTTGATGGATGACGATATAGTCGTTGACGTAAATGATAAGCATAAAATCATTACTGCAAACGGTCCAAAAGTTGCAAAACTTTTTGGGGAAGAAATTTTGAAGCATCTAAATTAAAAAAAAATATTTTACGTATCCGTAGTATAAAGATGTGAATTATTTGTGATTAATATATTTTTCATAAAAAGTTGATTTCTAAATATTTAAAATTTTATTTTGTAGAAAACAATTGAATTATACTATTATATTATATACCAAAAATACCAAAAAGTCTTTTTAAACGGACTAATGAAAAATTTTGTGTATAAAATTTTTATAGACAAAATTTTCAATATATGATATAATATAAAAATATAGTTAATTAATAAATTTTTGATCAGCTAAAAGTTTATTTATTCCAAAATTTTGATAAAAAATAAGCTATATTTATGTAAGTTGTTTAATATTTTATTTGTTTTATTATAAAATTAATTATTATTTGATTAATTTTTTTCAAATTAAAAAGAACTTTTATTGCGTTGATATTTTATTTGTTTATATAATTTTAGGGCCAGTAGCTCAGTTGGTAGAGCACATCCCTTTTAAGGATGGGGTCGTGCGTTCGAACCGCACCTGGCTCATAAATTTTAAATTATTGCCTCCATAGACTAGCGGTTAGGTCACCGCCCTTTCACGGCGGCAGCGGGGGTTCAAGTCCCCCTGGAGGTACTTTGTTTGTGCCTTTACCAGTAAAAATAGAAGGTTCGGGCGGTTAGCTCAGCTGGGAGAGCGCTTGCCTTACAAGCAAGATGTCAGCGGTTCGATCCCGTTACCGCCCACCATTTGCAGGCTTCTCCTTTTTTATTCAGCTCCGCTTTTTTTTTGAAACGTTGTTTTTTTTTGAGTTAAGTTTTAAAAATTCGGAATTTACTATATCCTGTAAATAAAAAATATAAGTAAAATTTGTTTTCAATGGGGACGTAGTGTAGTTGGTTAACATGCGGCCCTGTCAAGGCCGAGATCGCGAGTTCAAGTCTCGTCGTCCCCGCCATTCTTTAATTAAAAATGAACTATCATAATGTTTCTAA
This sequence comes from Elusimicrobiota bacterium, assembly GCA_031259185.1. Lineage (GTDB taxonomy): Bacteria > RUG730 > RUG730 > RUG730 > RUG730 > JAIRLV01. The sequence continues at coordinate 1,834 of JAIRLV010000045.1, forward strand.
TTAGGAATGGTGGGAACTGAATTGCTTTTTTTTATATATTTTCTAAGTTCTCAATATCTAAAAATTGATTCTTATCTGTAAAATTATAATAAATCAAAAATATAATTATCCTGTATAAAAAATATACCTAGACTTTCGTTTTTTACGCAATCTTTATATATTGGGAATATAAAGTAAATTTTATCATTCCATTTTCTCGCCACAATAGATAAAGTTAAATTGTTTCATATCCTACATTTTACAAAAGCACAAAACAATTTCTCCAGTTTATTTACTGAAGTAAGCTAAAAACTAATGAAATCATGCAATTGATATATGAATACATTTAGTTTTATATGAAGAAATGATTATAAATAGATTAGATAGAAATATTAGAATAAGAAATATTTTGTTTTGGAGTAATACGTTTTTATCTACATAAATTTTGATTTTGAGCGATTAAATGTATAAAATTAAATGCGCTGGTCAAGAGCCTTTATTTTTATTATACCTTATTCTAAACTTTTTATTTTTGCTAATCAAGTCCATTATTATTAAGTAATGTTCTTATAATTTTTTTCTATCATGTTAAAATAATATATTGTATTGTATTTTATTTATTTTTATTATATATTAAATCATATTGGTTTTTATATTTATAGTATAATTGTGAATTCTAAAATTTATACTTTAATGAACTTTCACTACTCATAACTAACATAATTTTTTATTAAAATTAAACAAAATTATATAAATCATTATGGCGTGGTACCCAAGTGGTAAGGGAGAGGTCTGCAAAACCTTTATTCAGCGGTTCGAATCCGCTCCACGCCTCCAAAAAAACATCCTCGTATAAAAAACTTTTCTCAAACAAAAATTTATATTTCTCTTTTTTTGTGTTCATGCTAGATCAAAAAATTTGATAAAAAATCTCATTAAAAATTAAAGAATTATAGCAAAAATATAACAAATTTTTAAGAGTCTTTTATATTTTTTTGGAAAACCTGACAGATACAAAAAGAGACTACAATTTGCTGAAATGAACGAGTCATTGAAAGAGATAAAAATAAAGAATGC
>JAIRLV010000112.1 GCA_031259185.1 Elusimicrobiota bacterium
AACAAATAATCCATTTTTATTCCATAGTTTAATATTTGAAAATATTTTCATTTTATTTTATGTTTTCAAAAAATTTTTACTTCTCAATTTTCTATGATAAGAAATTGCAAATCTATGAGATTCATCGCGAATATAGCGAATTAATTTCAAAATTTCAGAATCCATTTCCAACTGTATACCGTTTTTTTGATTTTCTAAAAAAATTATTTCTTGTTTTTTTGCAATAGAAATTATTGGAATATCTTTTTTATGCCGTCTCATGATTTGAACTGCGGCATTTAATTGTCCTTTTCCACCGTCAATCAATATCAAATCTATTTTGTCAATATCGCTAGCATTCAAACTTCTATCCAAAACTTCTGCCATCATTGCAAAATCATTTGGCTTATCAAGACAAACGGTCTTTATTTTGTATTTTCTATACATACTTTTACAAGGCTTTCCATCTACGAAAACGACTCTCGAGCCAACCGCATACTTTCCACTAATATTGGAAATGTCAAAACCAGCTATTGTTTTAATTTTTTTTGGAAGACTCAAAATATTTTCCAATTTTGCTAATTCATCTTTTTTACCTTGATAAATTTGTTGTATTTTCTCAAGATCTGTTTTTTTTATTTTCCAAACTTTTATATCAAAACTTCTATTTTTCAGTTTATTAATTGCTAAAATTTTTTGCTTCAAAACTTCAGCTTTTTCAAATTCCATTTTATTAGAATAATCTTTTATATCTTTTGTCCACCTTTTTATCAGTTTTTTATAATCAAATTTTATAAAATCTTTAATATCATTTATTATATTTTTATAATATTTTTCGTCTATATCAAAATAACAAGGCGCTAAACATCTTCCCATAAAATAATTTAGGCAAGGTCTTTTTTCTTTTTTTGTTAGATTTTTACGACATTTCCATATATTAAAAACTTTTTTGACTAAGAATAAAATATCTTTTAATGTAGCAACATCTACATAAGGACCAAAATATTCTGCATCATCGTCATCTATTTTTCTAGTAATATAAATCTTAGGGTATTTTTCATTCGTGATTTTTAGATAAGGATAAGTTTTGTCATCTTTTAAGTCAATATTATACCTTGGCATAAACCTTTTTATCAAAGTATTTTCCCAAAGCAAAGCTTCTTCTTCCGTATCTGTAACCATAAAATCAATATATCTAATATTTGGCACTAAAATTGCTGTTTTGAAATCATTCGCTTTTCTAAAATAACTAAAAATTCGTTTCCTTAAGTTCTTTGCCTTCCCGATGTAAATTATAGTATTTTTTACATCTTTATAAAAATATACTCCGGGTGAATTTGGAATATCTTGTAAAAACTTTTTAAATTTTTCTCGTATATCTTGTGTTTCAAAAAGATTATCTATTAACATATTTCTTTAACTCTGAACCGCAATTAAAATATTATAGATAAAAAGTAAAAATTTATTTTTATACCTAAATTATATAGTATGTCTTATTTTCATAATATCTGTCAATAAATTAATTATTTATCATTCAAGTAGAAAAGATACTTGTTTTATGAAAAAAAACTATTATTTGGAATTGTCTATAATATACATTTGTTATTGATTCCCCATTTTACTTTAAAAAATTTCTTTTAAATTCTAATCTTAATTTTCTAATTTTTTTTCATAATGTTCATAAATTTTTTATTTATAAAGTTATATAAAGCAATCCACAATTTCAAGATATTTCAAGATTTAAGCATAATTAATAAATTAACTTGATAATTTTAAAATATTTTTGTAATATAATAAATCGTATTTAATCTATAAAAAATATTTTATTTTTTGAATTTTGTAAATTTGTAAATTATATATATTACGATATATTACAAAAAAAACAAAATAAAAAATTATTTATCACGATAAGGAAATATAAAAATGTTTTTAACTTTTATTTCAATTGTGCTTGGTATAATTTTTGTAATTTTGTTATACGCTACGCCTATTATTTTAATTTTTGGAATTTATAATATGAAACATGAATTGCATAAAGATAAACTTATAACAAAATTTTTTGGATTAAAAAATGATGTTATTTATTTTGCAGAAATAGAAAATATAGAAAAATTTAGTAATATGCCTTTTTTAAAAGGAAAATATGAAAATATTATATTAAATAAAGCAATAAAAATAAAACTCAATAAAACAGATAAGAGATTAATAAAAGCTAAAATAATAATTCCCAAAAATAGAGATATTTTTATTGAAGAATTTAAAGGCAAAATAAATGATTATAAATCAGGGCAAAGATAACGAAAAACTTTTAATATTTGATTTAGATGGGACTATCTGCGATTCTATATATGACATTAAAGATGCGCTGAATTTTGTTAATAAAAAGTATGGATTATATGAATTCAATCTTGAAGAAGTTCGTAAAATGATAGGAAATGGCTTCCATTTTCTTGTTAATAAATCATTAGAAAATAATGATGACAAATTAAATGTTGATGAGCTTGTTTTAAAGTTTGAGAAAAAATATCTTGAGATTTTAGCTAATAAAACTCAAATATATGATGGGATACTAGATTTTTTAAATGAATTTTCAAAAAACAAAGTTTATAATATCCGTCTTGCAGTCTTAACAAATAAAAAAGAAAACGCAACAAAAAAATTAATGCATAAATTAGGCATTACAAAATATTTTGATTTTATAGCAGGAGATGGAACTTTTTTAGAAAGAAAACCTAGCCCATTACCTGTAATAGAAATTACAAAAACTTTAAAAATACCATTAACAAACACAGTAATGATTGGCGATGGTGTTAATGATATTTTGGTAGCAAAAAATTCTAATATAAAATCTATTTGGGTTAGCTATGGATACTCTAAATTAGATGAAATAAAGCAATATATTCCAGATTTTGTAATAAATAATGCACAAGAATTGAAGGTATTAATATTAGAAAAATTTTGTTGTAATTAGTTTTATATAATGGGGAATACTTTTGTAAGACAAATGGAGGATAAAAATGGAATTCGGTATGACTATCGCCGAAAAAATACTTGCTGATCATTGTGACAGAAATTTTGTAAAACCAGGGGATTTTATTGAAGCTGATGTAGATATTGTATTAGCTAACGATATAACGGCTCCTTTGGCAATAAAATAATTTAAAAGTTTAGGCATAAAAAAAGTTTTCGATAAAGATAAAGTTGTTCTTGTCCCAGATCATTTTACTCCAAATAAGGATATAAAATCTGCGGAGCAAGCAAAAGTTTTGAGAGATTTTGCAAAAGAGTATGGATTAACGCATTATTATGATCAAGGAGAAGTTGGAGTAGAACATGCGCTTTTGCCAGAAAAGGGAATCGTTGTTAGCGGCGATATCATAATTGGTGCTGATTCGCATACTTGTACATATGGTGCATTAGGTGCATTTTCTACTGGGGTAGGTTCTACAGACGTTGCAGCTATTATGGCAACCGGGAAAGTTTGGCTAAAGGTTCCTGAAACAATCAAGTTTGTAATAAGAGGTAATTTGCAGAAATGGGTTTATGGTAAAGACATTATTTTAAATATAATTGGGAAAATAGGCGTAGATGGCGCTTTATACAAAGCTATGGAATTTACAGGAGATACAATAGAAAACTTGGATATGTCTGGAAGAATGACAATTTGTAATATGGCTATCGAAGCTGGTGGAAAAAACGGAATAATTGCGCCAGATAAGATTACAGAAGAATATTTAAAAAATAGAGCGAATAGACCATACAAATTTTATACGAGCGATAGCGATGCAAAATATTCAGAAATTATTGAAATAGATGCTACAAAATTAGAACCGCAAATTGCTTTTCCACATCTTCCTTCAAATACAAAAAATATATCACAAGTAAAAAATGTAAAGATAGATCAAGTCGTGATAGGATCTTGTACAAACGGGAGACTAGAAGATTTAAGAATTGCCGCAGAGGTTTTAAAATGCAAAAAAATTAATAAAAGTACAAGAACGCTTATAATTCCGGCAACTCCTTATATCTATAAACAAGCTATGAATGAAGGCTTATTTGATATTTTTTTGGATGCAGGAGCTATTATTTCTCCTCCAACTTGCGGCCCTTGTTTGGGAGGGCATATGGGAATATTAGCAAAAGGAGAAAGAGCGCTTGCTACAACTAACAGAAATTTTGTCGGAAGAATGGGACATCCAGAAAGCGAGGTTTATTTATGCAACCCAGCTGTTGCAGCTGCTTCTGCTATAGCAGGCGAGATAACCAAACCAATGTGATATAGATTTAAGGAGTCTTTTATAATGAACAAAAAATTAATAAGTATTATTTTATTAATAGTGTTTCTTGTTTTAGGAATATTTTTTTTAAGCAAAAATTTTAATATTAGAAAAAAAAATATCAAAATAGAGAATATTATAAAACTTCCGTCAGGATTTAATCCAATTTTTAGAATAAGCGAAAAAGAATACTTTAAAAATGTTTCTAATCCAGAATTTAGAATGATTTTATATAAAATTATTTTACCTGAAAATTTATCGCCGTCTTTGATAGAAAACAATTTAAAATCTGCAACTATACAAGCTTATAATGATAATAATAAACCGTATAGAATAACAATCGCAGCATATAGAGAGAATGATAATCTAAATGGTTTATATACAATTGCAGAATCAAATTTTTTCCCAGATCCACAACTTAAAAAAGAAGAAGTAAAATTAAAAGATTATGTATTTAAATTAGATTATAAGGGATAATTTGCGATATCAATATGGAGGTTATAAATGAAATTTATAGGCAATGCGCATCAATATGGAGATAATATAAATACTGATGAAATTATACCAGCTAGATATTTAAATATTGCTGATGAGAAAGAATTAGCAAAACATACAATGGAAGATATAGATATAAATTTTTTGAATAAATTGAAAAATGGAGATATTATAGTAGCGGGCGCTAATTTTGGTTGTGGTTCCAGTAGAGAACACGCGCCATTAGTAATAAAAATTTCTGGCGTAAGATGTGTAATAGCAGAAACTTTTGCAAGAATATTTTTTAGAAACGCTATAAATATCGGATTGCCAATCATAGAATTAAAAGGAGCTAAAGAAAAAATCAAAACTGGCGATAAAGTTGAAGTTGACTTAGAAAAAGGAATTATAAAAAATTTATCTAAAAACTCAGAATATAAAATTACTCATTTTCCAGAATTTATGCAGAAACTGATAAGCGCCGGGGGGTTGATGAAATACATTGATAAAAAATCTACCGCATATAATTAATTGTACTTGCGATTTAGTGCAAATAAATTAGAAAAATGTTTGAAAAAATAATTTTTTAAAAAATTATTTTTTTTTATAATTGCGATAGTTATCACCAATATAATTTTATATCTAAAAAAATAGGAATTTTTTTTTATCATGAAAACAAAATTGAATCATTTTAGTAATAAAAATTATAGCGATAAGTTTACAATAATGTTTTTTTCTAATATAAACTCTTCCCCAAAGACCATTTCTATTTCAAAAAAAGGATTATATATTTGTTTTTCAATTTTATTTTTTATTATTATATCATCGCTATTTATTATTACTAGATATATAAATTATATTAATGTTATAACGAATAATTTAGTATTAGAAAACAAATTGGAACATTTTTCGAAAGAACTTGTAAAAAATAGAAACTATCTTGTAGAATTACAAAACATTGACGCAAACTTGAGAGAAGTTTTAAATATGAAAGATAGTCGAAAAACTGCCGATCCGACTTCAATAGGAGGACCTCATTTAATAGATCAAATAATTGCAAAAAAGCTAGAAAATGGGAACGGGAATATTTTGTTTACGTTTGAAGAATTTGACTTGACTTTTAAAATTATGAAACAAGAAATTGAGAATCAAATACTTAGTTATAAAGAAATATTGTTTTATATTAATATTCAAAACAAAATTCAAAATGCTAAACCTAGCATTTGGCCAACAATTGGCGGATATGTTACTTCTAGTTACGGTTATAGAATACATCCAATCAGAAGAAGGTCATATTTTCATAAAGGGATTGATATTGCGAATTCATATGGGAAACCAATTTTGGCAACTGCTGATGGAGTTGTAAAATATGCAAATTGGTTAGGCGGATATGGCAAAATGGTAATTATAAATCACGGCTATGGATATACGACTTTTTATGCACATATGTCAAAAATATTAGTAAAAAATGGAACTAAAGTAAAAAGAGGTGATAAAATAGGATTGATAGGAAATACTGGGC
>JAIRLV010000123.1 GCA_031259185.1 Elusimicrobiota bacterium
ATAAGTTATTTATTTTTTATAAAGTGAAAATTTTCAATTTTAAAAGAATTGTAATTCCATATTTAACAAGATTCAGTATCAAAAAGCTTTTGCAAATTTAGTTTTTCTCAGAATTTAGCGCGATCTCAAGTAACAAAATCAAGCACATAGGCATAAATTTCATTTCAATCGTATTTTAAACTTTAGAAAATTTTATACAATAAAAATAATATTTCAAAAAAAACAAAAAACTTTTTACTTTCTTTTATTAAAAAAAATTTATGAAATTAAAAAATTTTAAAATAAAAATTTGAAATTAAAAAAAATATTTTCTAGTTAAATAATTTAGATTTTATCAACTAATGTGAACATTATTTCTGCTTCTGCAACCAAATTATTATTAACAAAAGCTTTCCCTAAAAGTTTCCCGCCTCTTTCTCTTTCTCTTGTCACTTCTACTTCAAAAATAATCATATCGCCTGGGATTATTGATTTTCTAAATTTTACTTCGTTTATTCCCATAAACAAAGGTACTTTTGTTGCTGCTAGCCCCGGTTTGGATAAAAAAATCAGGCACGAAGTCTGCGCCATACCCTCTATAATCAAAACTCCCGGCATTATAGGATTTCCTGGATAATGTCCTTGAAAAAAAGCTTCGTTAATACTAACATTTTTAAAACCGACTGCGCTTTTTCCATCATTTAATAAAATCGCTTTATCTATCAAAAGAAATGGATATCTATGAGGAATTATATTCATGATGTCATTTATATTTAATAATTGTCCTTCATATTTTTTTTGTTCAATATTGCTAATGTTTTTAATTTCATTTTTTTTTACACTAATTGTTATGTTTTTTGCTATTTCTTTTGCAAATTCTATATTAACGGCATGTCCGCATTTTATGGCTATAATATGTCCTTTAATCGGCTTCCCCAATAAATATATGTCTCCAATTAGATCCAAAATTTTATGCCTAACAAATTCATCGCAAAATCGTAATTCTTTATTATGAACTTTTTTTTCTCCAATAACTATTGCATTATCTAAGTTCCCGCCTTTTGCGAGTCCTTCTTTTTTCATATATTCTATCTCATAGTCAAAACAAAAAGTCCTCGCAGGAGCTATTTCTTTAATAAAATCATCTTTTTCTAATGAGAAATGTAAAAATTGTGTTTTAAGGATTGGATGTTCATAACTTATAGTGCAAGAAATTTCTAATGAATCCGATGGTAGTATAACTAATTCAGTATCCCCTTTTACAAATTTTATAGGATTTTCTAAAGTTATATATTGTCGCTCTTTTGATTGGCATATTACGCCAGCATTTTTTAGCGTTTCTACAAAAGGAATTGCGCTCCCATCGCCTACCGGAGTTTCATTATTATCAAGCTCTATAATAATATTGTCTATCCCCATAGCGTTTAAAGTAGCCATAATATGTTCTATTGTATGAACTCTAGCATTTCCATTTGCAATAGTTGTGCCTCTTGTTACGCCAATAACATTATTAATATTTGCAATAATTTCCGGTTTGTTTGGTAAATCTATCCTAATAAATCTTATGCCAAAATCTTCAGGCGCTGGTTTAAAATTTAATGTTGTTCTATTTCCAGTATGTAATCCTATCCCTGAAAAAAAACATTCTCTAGCAATAGTTTGTTGTTTAGCCATTTCTCCCCCAAAAAAATTTTATTTTTTCAAAAGTTAAAAATTATACTATATTTCACAATCAAAAGAGGCTATTTTTTTATATTTTAATTTTGTTAGTTTAGAATTTTTTTCTTAAAAGTACATTTTTTACAGCTTTTATGATTTCAATATCGCTTAATCCATAATATTTCAAAAGTTCAAATGGTTCTCCAGATTCTCCAAAAGAATCTTTCATTCCTACCATTTCTATTGGAACTGGATAATTCATCCCTAAAGTCTCTGCGATTGCGCTACCAAGTCCGCCGACAATTTGATGTTCTTCCGCTGTTACAATAGCTCCTGTTTCTTTAGCGCATTTTATGATAGTATTTTTATCCAAAGGTTTAATCGTATGAACATTGACTACTCGTAATGACAAATTTTCATGTTCCAAAATTTCAGCAGCTTTTAAAGCTTCTGATACCATAACACCAGTAGCAAAAATGGTTACATCTATGCCATCTCTCAAAATATTAGCCTTTCCTATTTTGAACGGAGTATTTTCTTCTGTTATGATTGGAGTTTTTTCTCTACCAAGCCTCAAATATGTTGGACCAAAATCATGGACGATAGCTTTTACAGCTTTTTTTGTTTCCAAATAATCACAAGGAGATATGACTTTTAAATTTGGGATAGCTCTAGTAATTGCAATATCTTCTAAAGCTTGATGAGTAGCGCCATCAGGACCGACCATTAAACCGGAATGAGTTCCAATAATTTTGACATTAAGGTCACAATAGCAAATAGTATTGCGAATTTGATCCCAAGTTCTTCCAGTAGCAAATATTGCGTATGCGCTAACAAAAGAAATTTTGCCAACTAACGATAATCCGGCAGCTTCGCAAATCATATCTTGTTCTGAAATCCCAATATTAAAAAATCTATTTGGAAATTCTTTTGCAAATAAATGCGAATTAGTAGATGCTGTGACATCTGCGCTTAAAACGACGATATTTTTATTTTGTCGCCCGAGTTCTAGTATCATTTCGCCATAACCGACTCTTGTTGCTTTTGCTTCCAATTATTATATTCTCCTAATAAAATATTATAAAAAACTTTATTTAATTTGTATTTTCGAGATCCAAAATTACATTAAAAAATCACAATCCAATAGCAGAATTATCGATTTCTAATATAGCCATCTCTAATTCTCTAGCATTCGGAGCTTTTCCATGCCAATCTACATTATCTTCCATAAAAGAAACTCCTTTTCCTTTTATGGTTTTAGCAATAATAACACTAGGGTTATCATCTTTATTTTTTATAAATTTTTCATATCCATCAAAAATTTCTTTATATTTATGTCCATCAATCGTTATTGTATTCCAACCAAAACTTTCAAATTTTTCTTTTATTGGCATTATATTTTTAATATTTTCTACTCTTCCGTCAATTTGTAGACTATTATAATCAACTATAGCGCATAAATTATTCAACTTATAATGACTAGCTGTTAAAATAGCCTCCCAAATTTGCCCTGACTGGAGTTCTCCGTCCCCAAGCAAAACATAAATATTGCCACTTTTTTTATCTAATTTATATCCTAATGCCATTCCAGAACCTATAGATAATCCTTGACCTAATGACCCAGTAGATACTTCTATTCCTGGTAAAGAACATTTAAAACCAGGATGCCCTTGAAGCCTAGAACAAATTTTTCTTAATGTAAAGAGTTCGTCTTTTGAAAAATATCCCACTTCTGCTAAACAAGCATATTGTGTAGGGCATGCATGCCCTTTTGAAAGAATAAGTCTATCTCTATCTTCTAAAAATGGATTTTTAGGGTCATGTTTCAAAAATTTAAAATATAATGCGACTATTAATTCTACGCAAGACAAAGAACCGCCGGGATGTCCACTACCCGCATTCTTTAACATTACAAGAATATCTTTTCTAATTGTATTCGAAAGTTTTAGATATTTATCAAAATCCATTAATGTCTCCAAAAATTTCTATTAATTTAAATAAATATTAAAAATAAAACTTTTTTTTTTTTGAAAGTTTTTGTATTATAAAAAATAAATACTAATTTTCTAATTTTTTAGATTATAAATTTAATTATTAGCAAAAAAAGCAAAAATTAATAAAACTTTTTTGAAAATATTATAAAATATGCATATTTTTTTATTATAACATAATTTCAAAAAAAAGTCATTTATTTTTAATGAATATAAAAATAATATAAGAGATAATTATAAATACAAAAATTATATAATATTTTTTGTGTATATACGCTACTACATTATAATTTTATAAAATACAAAAAAATATTAAAGAAGGTAAAAATGATAAAGGATGTTTTAGCAATCGTTTTTGCAGGAGCTAAAACCACAACCCTTACTATATTAGAAGAGCAACGAACAAATGCGGCAATTCCATTTGGAGGGAATTATAGAATCATAGATTTTTCACTTTCAAATTTAGCAAATTCTGGAGTACGAAGGGTTGGAGTTATTACACAGTATAGACCAGCTTCATTGATAGAGCATATAAATTTTGGAAAACCTTGGGATTTTATTGGTAGAAGTAGAGAAGTGAGGGTTTTACCTCCTTATACTGACGCTCAAAATACGAGTTGGTATAAAGGAACAGCAGATGCTATTTATAGAAATATTGATTTTATAGAATCAGGAAAACATGATCATGTCTTATTTTTATCTGGTGATGATATTTATAAATTTAATTTTAATGACTTATATGAGTATCATTTAAGTAAAAACGCCGATGTTACAATCGTTGGAAAATTTGTTAATTTTGAAAATATGAGTAGGTTTGGAATAATTGAAATAGATGAACATTTAAAAGTAAAAAATTTTGAGGAAAAACCAGATAAACCCAAAAATAATTTAATTTATCAAAGTATTGCAATTTTCAAAAAAAAAGTTTTATTAGATGCTATGAAAAATGACGCTAAAGTTCAAGCTTCTAGGCATAGTTTTTCAGGCGATATACTCCCAACCTTGATAAAAGAAAAAAACGTATATTTATACGAAAATAAAAATCCTTGGTATTATATAGGGACAATAAAAGAATATTTTGAAACTAGTATGAAAATGTTAAATAATTTTGAAATCAATCCAGAAAACTGGGGAGTTAGAACAAATATTGACGATAGAGACAAATGTTATAGAAAACCTGCATATATAGTTGACAATGCGAAAATAAATAATTCTATTCTCGCAAAAGGCGCTGAAGTTGACGGCGAAGTTTATAATAGCATTTTGTTTCCTGGCGTTAAAGTTAAAAAAGGAGCAAAAATAAACGATAGTATAATCATGCATGACACAATAATAGATAAAAATGCTAGTATTGAAAAATCTGTAATTGATAAAGATGTTGTAATTGGAGCAAATACGAAAGTTGGTTTTGGGGATAATATACAAAACGAAAAATATCCAGAATTTTACAATACGGGAATTACAATTATTGGAAAAAAAACAAAAGTTCCACCAGACGTTATAATTGGAAAAAATTGTCTGATTTATGACCATATTGGAGAACATAAATTTATTGAAAACAATATTCCTTCTGGTACGAATCTACATTCTTGATATTAAAAAATGTTTTTTTTATGAAATTTTTTAATTTATTAAATTATTATAGTAATATAAATATAAAAATGTAAATACTAATAATTATTTTATGAGGCATTTATAAATTATGCAATTTTTTTATTCTTCAAAAAAAACATTAATTTTAATATTTTTTATTTATTTCATAGTTGGATGTAGTAAAAATCTAAAAAATTATTACGATGAAATAAATAAATATTCTATAGAAAAAAACTATAAAAAAATAGATTCTTATATTGATTTAAACAAAGATAAATTTTATGGCAAAACAAGTATTCTTTTATATTATTTAGATAAAGGATTTTTTTTGCATTTATCAGGAGATTATCAAAATTCAAATAAATATTTTACATTAGCAAAAAATTTATATGATGAAAATTACACAAAAAGTATAACGAATCAAATTTCAACATTAGCGATCAATGATAAAATTACGCCATATTATGGAGATGCTTTTGAAATATCTATGCTTTTAGCTTTTAAAGCATTAAATTATTTGATGATGGGAGATCAAGAAGGAGCAGCTGTAGAAGCTAGAGCAAGTATTTTTTATTTGAAAACTTTGGGCGTAAATAATAATTCTAAAAAGGTTTATAAAGACGACGCGTTTTTGAGGTACTTGACTGGACTAA
>JAIRLV010000130.1 GCA_031259185.1 Elusimicrobiota bacterium
AAATATGATTTTAAATCTATAATAAACGATATGCTTATTGAGTATAGTGAAAATAGATCAAACAAAGTTCATATTATGTCTCCATTATTTGAAAATAATGAAATAACGGTTTCTGATACAAAAAAAGAGGCTCAGTCAGATGGACAAATTGTTGATTCTGGAGTGCCATTTTCTTCAGACCCAATTTTGCCTAGTATAGCAGATATTACTTTTATTGAAAGAGATGAAAACGAAACATTTAATGGAAAAACTATTAATGGTGTTTATACTTACCCCCAAAATAATATACATAAAATTACTGATGCAATAAAAGATATTTATGATTTATATGTTGTTCCAAATACTTCATTAGTTGGTTATTTGGATTTTAATAGTTCTAATGTAAATATTAAAATTGGAAATGATAAAAGAACTGATATAGAATCCAGTATTTATCGAAAGGTTAAAGAAGTAATATATAATGATGGAACATCTTATAATCCAGATGATCCAAAATTTACAGAAGCCATTAGTAAAACGCTTAATAAATATTATGTATTTGGAACTGTTGATAGCAATAAAAATTTAGTTAATTATCAAGTATGTAAAATTTATGATCAGACAGAAGCTTCTTCAAGAGATAATGGTGTTTTAGTAGGAATTCAATATAATGGAGTTAATTATGATACATCAGATCCATTATATAGACTATATGATACTTATAAATCTTGGAGTAGTGTTTGGAATATTTCAGGCTGGAGTTATAATTATAAATATACATATATCTTTTTATATAAAATAAAAAGATTAAGAAATATTACTGATGGACCAGTTGGTTCAAGTCCATATACTATTTATCCATTTATTTGTTTTAATAGATCTAATCTTCCAAAGGTTTTTAATGAACTTAAAAATCAATATGTAAAATGTATAGAAAATATATCTACTGGTATTAATAATGTTAAGTCAATAGATAATTTAGTTGAATCTGCTGATTTACAAGATATGTATAAAGAAATTTTAAGTTGGAAAAGTAAAGAAATAAAAGATTTTAATGATATAAAATGGCTTTATGATAAAACTCAAAGTTTATGGACTGATAAAATTAGAACAAGAGTAAATGTATTGTTTGATGAACTTAATGTAAGTGAAGAACATAAAAAAGAAATTCACAGTGTTCTTAAATCCAGAATAAACAAAGATGATGGAACCTTATGGACATGGTATAAAGATATTTTATCTACAGATATGATGTTAAGAAAAGCCATTAAAAAGAATAAAGATCTTGAAATGTTTTTAAAGAAGATGGCTGTTTGGAAACTTATGCAGAATACTGATGGAACACAGTTTGTATATGTAGAAGAAAATATAAATTCTTATTACAGTGTTATAGGTTATTTGCCACAGTTATCAGTTGGAAAAACAATACAAATATTAGATGATAATGTTGATGAACAAGAAGCAATAATAAAAAATATTACTTATGCGTATATTGAAACGGTAAGTGAAACTCAAGATCCAAATGCTTTAAAATATGGTATTGTAAATCCTATACAGAAAAGAGTCCTTAAAATAGAATGTGATAGGCAAATAGGCGGCGTTTTATCACTCGATCAAGAACCAATAATATATGATAAAGATTTAAATGGAAGAGTTTGTATGGATTTATTAAATGATAATCGTCCTATTCCAAATACTCCTTATCCTTTATAGATTTAAATTAATAATTTCATCATATCTAATTTCTATTAATTTAATATTGTTTTTTATACAATATTCCTTTTTAATTTTATCAGTAAATTGTATTTGTTCTAAACTTTTTTCTCCAAATTTTGGTTTAAAATGTTGCTCTCCCTGGTATTCTATACAAGTATTATATTCAGGTAGATAGAAATCAAAAGGAAGTTTCCTTTTGTTTTTACAATCATTAAATTTATATTGAGAAATAAAATGTATATTATTTTCAATTAATATTTTTTCTATTTGTTCTTCTCCTTTGCTATTTTGACATTTTGGACATCCATGCCCATGTAAGTGATCCCCTGCTCTTTGCTCAAATATTCCATGTTTTAAACATATAATTTTAATTTTGTTTTTCTTTCCAATATATTTTACCAGACCATAATCATATTTATTATTATGTATTTGTTGTGCCTCTTTGATAAATTGTTCTTGTGGTTTTCTATTGTTAATAGACTGTTGTTCATTTTTACATTTAAAACAACCTTGTCCTTGTAAATGATTTCCCGCCATTTGTTCAAAAACACCGTGAATAGGACATATAATCTTTATTTTAGTATTGCTATTTTTATATTCAACTAAAGAATAATCATATTTGTTATTGTGAAGTTTATTTACTTTTTGAATCCATTCATTGGTAGAATATTTTTTATTATTGGCTTTTTCTTGTTCTGCACATCTTTTACAACCATGCCCTTTAAGATGACTGTATGGTATTTGTTTGAACACACCATGTATAGGACAGATAATTTTTACTTTAGTTTTATTATTAATAAATTTGACTAAATTGTAATTATATTTATTATTATGTATTATTTTTGATCTTTTAATAAATTCTTCTGTAGTATATTTCATATTATTAACTTATCTCCATAATAAAAATGAATTCATTTTTATTTTTTAATTTATATTTTTTAATAAAAGTTAATTTTAGGAAAATTATATGGCTGATAAAATTTTAAGCGAATTGCCGCTTTTACAATATAGTGGTATTGATTATAATACTGTTGTTCAAGAAATGATTCGTATTATAGAAGATAACCCGAAATGGAAAGATAAATGGTCTTCGTTCTATAGTGGCGAAGCAGGTACGCTTCTTACTGAATTTGTTGCGTTTATTGCAGATAATCTTGCTATAAAAATAGACAGTATGGTTAATGAATTTTTTGTATCAACTGCTTCAAGAGATATAGACAGAATACGGTTATTAAAACTTATTAATTATATACCTAAATATGCCACAGCAGCAGAACTTTATGCAACCATTGAGACAAGTTCAATGACTAGTCAGACATTAATATTAACACCAGAAAATTCATTAAATACTCCTTTAAGAAACAGGGTAAATAGTATAACGGCAGTATATGGGAATAATGGTTTTGGACAAAAATGTAGATTTGAATTTTTATTAACAAGAGATAGCGATAAAAAGCCAGAATATTTATCTGGAGTATTTTTACCGAAAAATAATAATTCAGTTG
>JAIRLV010000141.1 GCA_031259185.1 Elusimicrobiota bacterium
AGAAACGCTTTTTTACTTATCGATTCTACTTATGGAGCAGTTCAATCGTCTGGAATATTTACACTTTTACAAGATTTTGAAATTATACAAAAAAATGGAAGCAGATATTCAATAGAAAATATAGAAGAATTTAAATCTTTTTATAAAAAAGATTTTGTAGAAATATTTTTGAAAGATAAAGAAAAATTTATTGATCTGTTTCAAAAACTTCTTGAAAAAAAAGAAAAGATAATTGAAGAATCAAAATTTAAAACTCAACATGCTGATTATAGTGATTTGCTTGATGATACTGAAAATGAGTATTCATCTGATGGCATAAGCCCTGATGAATTATTAGAACAAATGGAGAAGGATAAAGAATAATTAATTATAGGTAAAAGAAAGCCAAACAAGTTATGAAATTTAATGATGTTATTATGTTAGAGTCTACATTAACTGATGTAGTAAATAATATTCTTAGAGAAATTATAAAAATTCATTATGAAGAAAACAAATGGATAAATATCTCAAAAATATTTAGAAGATACTTAAGAATAAATAAAGAAAAAGTTAAAGAACCATTAGTCGCTCGAGCTATTGCCTTAACACCAGAAATTAAAATTATTTTTACAAATTATAAATTTTCAAATGATTTTGGCATTACAATATTTAAACCATTACAAGGAATTGAAATAAAAATATTTGTTGATTTAATAAAAGAAAAAAGTGAAAATAATAAACTAAAATTTAGAGAAATGTTGAACGACACTTTAAGAGAAGAAATAAAACATAGTATTGATTATATACGCAATCTTGGTGGTAGTAATAAATTTTCTAAAAATAAAGAAATAAAATTAATGGCTAATAACCTTGATGATATTAAATATTTATCAAATAATAATGAAATAGAAACAAGAGTTGAAAAATTTATGAAAACTTTAAAGACATCTCCAAAAATTATTTTTGCCATTAAAAATTTTAGAGATTTTTTAAGTTTTGTTCATCCAGATACTGAAGGTGTACTAGAAATTTATGATTTAGGTAAAAAACATACAACGTTAAACACTTTTTTTTCTCTATTACAAAGAAAATATTATACAAAAATAATAAGAGAATTAAATAAAAATAAAGTAAATGTTAAAACTATATCTTTTTTAACCGAAACAATATTTTCTCCACACTGGAGTAATACAATTATGGAAAATTTAGATAAATGGTTGAAGTAGAAAGGAGTAATAAAATGGGAAGATTGAGTAGAGAAAAAAAAGAAAGAAAAGATTCTTTTTATCGCAGACTTTTAAAAGAAAGCAGACAAGAAAAAGGTGTTAATTATTTTGAAATTAATGGTCATCAAACAGCTTTAAATCCATTAAAGCACATTCTTAAAGGCATACCTTATAAAAATCGTGAAATGCAAATTTTATTAAGAAGAACATTAGATCAATATAAATCTTATGTAAATCAACTTAATCAGCAAGCACAAGAAAACTTGGAATCAACCTCTTGACAAAAATATTTTATTTTTGTAAAGTAAAAGTATGAGAATTAAAGACATACAAAATGAAGTAAAAAGTAAAATTATAATTTTAAATAAAATATTAGAATTTGAAGATGGGAACATAGACGAAGTTAAAGATCTAAATAAATTACTTATTCTTACAAGTTTTATGTCTTCGCAAAAAAAAGCTTCTTTATTTGAAAAATTTTTTCGTTCTAAAACTAATTTTATAAAAATTTCACAAAAAGAAAATAAAGGAGATTTTAAAGATAATGATAATAATTTTTATGAATTAAAAGTTTCGCTTAAAAATGAAGCACTTTCTATAAATATGAGGCAAATAAGATTATATCAAGATATAGAATATTATATTATTCTATATCTTGATAATTGTAAAGAAAACTCTTTTAGTTTTAAATTAACAAAAGAGCAAATGACAGAAGAGGTTAAATTACTTGGAGGAATTTGTCACGGCTGTAAAAAAGCAGTAGAAAATAACGAAGTAAAAGAATTTTCTATTTCTTTAAAATTAAATTCTAAAAATTTTAAAAGATGGGAAGATAATTATTTTGATACTAATTTGCATAATTTATTATGGAATTAAGAATTACTAGTAAAGTTAATATAATATGGTAGATAATTTTTATACAAAAAAAGAATTAGCTAAATATTTAACAAGCATAATAAAAGAAAAATGTAAATATAAATTAGCGTTAGAACCATCTGCTGGTGATGGATCATTTTCTAATTTAATAAATTGTATTGCTATTGATATAGATCCAAAAAATAAAAATATTATAAAACAAGATTTTTTAACATTTGATAAAAGCTTTAAAGATTTATTAGTGTTTGGCAACCCCCCGTTTGGAAAAAGAAGTAATTTAGCTAAAAAATTTATAAAAAAAAGTATTAAAATAGGAGCTAATTATATTGCTTTTATTTTGCCATCAACATTTGAAAAACTTAACAATCAAATAGTTTTTCCAAATGATTGGAAATTAATATTTAAAGAAAAAATTCCAAAGGATTCTTTTGAAAAAGAAGGTAAAACTTTTGATATTCCTTGTATTTTTTATATTTGGACTAATATGGATTCGAAAATAAATTTAAGAGAAGAAAACATTAAATATAAAACTGATGACTTTATTTTTCTACAAAGAGGAGATAATAAAGCTGATTTTGTAATAAATGGGAACAATGGTAAAATAAAAAAATTGATAGAAGTTTCTAACCCGAAAGCAGAGCACTATATTAAATGCTTAAAAGATAAAGAAAATGTTATTAATAACTTTAATAAAGTAAAATACACTTTTTTTTCATCAATTTCGGGAAAAAATGCTTGGATAAATCAACAAGAAATAATAAAAGAATATATTAATTCAACCTCTTGACAAAACAAAAAAAGAATAGTATAATAAAGCAAGGAGATAAAATTGAATATAAACGAAGTTAAAGCATTAGGCGAATATGTTGTATGCGAACTTATTGAAGAAACAGTTAAAGATAAAAGGTTAAAATCTGGATTGATTATGCCAGCTGCCGCACAAAGCGGTGGAAGCAAAGTAAATATTGATGGGGCGCAAAAACCAGCTTATTTAGTGGTTCATGATGTTGGTCCAAAAGTGCCAGAAGGAACTGGAATAGAAATTGGCAAAGAAGTTGCTTGTAATATGTATGATGCCGCTAAGGTTTTTGGCGACAATAAAATGTTTATGCTTTTTAATTATAAAAGCATAATGGCAATTGTGGACGCTGAAAGGTAAAAGAAAAATGAATTTAACTGAAGATCAAAGAAATGAATGTA
>JAIRLV010000198.1 GCA_031259185.1 Elusimicrobiota bacterium
AGAATTCGTTTTATATTAAAATGAAAGGATTTATGTTATATGAATATTGTCATATTGAGGATAGCAAATTAAAGAAAAAATTTGTAGAAAGAATAAAAATACAATATTATAAAAAATATTTTAAGAATTTTTTTGATGGGAGTAAGTTAGATTTAGTACTATGTTCTACATTGAAGAAAATATTTTCTCTACATAATAATAGAAATAAGTATAAATTTATAATAATATTCGGATTTAAAATTAGATATAAAAAACCTCAAGGAGACAGCCTTCAAAAACATTATTAAACTTACAAGCAATTTCTTTGTTGTTAAAAGCTATAGCTAAAAGTGTTGGATTATTGTTTATATATTTTTCATGGTATTTTTTATCTCTTATTTGGTTTATCGCTTCTTGCCTCATTTCTTCAAGTTTATTTATTTCTACCACTATTACTTGATTATCTTTCTTTAATACAACATCTGTTAGGCAAAATTTTCATAGCCAATTTTATCTAATATCATTTCTGGCATGTTGCTAAATTCAGTATGTAAATAGTATTATTTTCTTACATTGTTAAGCAAATAAATACCTGTAGTTAAAAATATAATATTTGGCAGCCAAGCTGCGACCAAAGGTGAAAGTACAAGGTTTTCTCCAAGTGTTTTAGTCATAGCTTGCACTATCCAGTACATAAAAGCTGCTGTTAGTGCAAATGTAAAACTTAAAATTCTGTTAGTTTTTTTACTAGAATTTATGGCAAAAGGTATACCTACCATCATAACTACAATATGAGCAAAAACTGAAGCAAAGCGTATGTCCAGTATTATTTTTTCTTTAATTGCAGACTGTCCAAAAATTTTTAATTGGTTTATATACTTTTTAAATTGTTTAACATTCATGGTATCGTAACGTATATCTTGGACAGACATCTCTAGGGGAGTAATATCTATATTTGAATTATAACTTTGAAAATGGATTTCATTCCAAAAGTTAGATGTAAAATTTCTAATAATTCCATCTTTTAAAACCCATGAATTGTTTTCCCATATGGCCGTTTGTGCTAATATAAGACGTTTTATAGCAAAATTTTGATCATATTTTTCTAGGACTACGTTTTTCATTGTTTTTGCTTTTGTATCCAAATAACCCATTGTCATTCTAGTAGTATTTTTTAAAGGAATTATTCTATTATAAAAATCTGTTTGTATTGCAATTTCTTCTTTTTTTATTTTTTCTTTTCTGATTTTTTCATTATACAAACTTGTTTTAGGAATTATAAGCTCTCTTATTGTAAAGTCTCCAATACCTATTATAAAACCCATAATAATAAATAATATTATAATATTCCATAAACTTATACCAGAGGCTTTTATTGTAATTATTTCATTGTTTTTTGATAAATTGCCTAAAGAAAATAAGAGAGCAAGAAGAGTAGCTATAGGAAGTCCTTGCATAAGCCATTCTGGGAGGTTAGAAAGTAAGTGCAGTATTATTGTATAAAATGAAGCTTTGTATTCCATATAAAAGTTTATATGTTGGAACAATACTGATATTATTACAACAATTGAAAATGCTGTAAGGGTAAAAAAGAATATTTTAATGAAAAATTTGATAATATAGCTATATAAAATTTTTATCATTTTTTTACCATTTTTAAAAATAAACAAGAGCCTGCTAATATAGTTACAAAATTAGGCAACCACATTATAATACTTAATGGGACATATTCTTTCTCGCCTAAGCTTGTGGCTACAATAAAAAGCATATAATAAAGTATGATTATTCCTAAGCTTACCCCAAAACTCATTGCTTTACCTCTTTTGTTGGTGTTAAGGCCTAGAGGCAATGCAATTATAATAAAAGCAATCGGAGCTATTGAAAAAACCCATCTGAGCCAAAAGTCTCTTTGATAGTTTACATATTCTGAAAATGGCATTCCTTGTTTTTTATATTCGCTTATTATTTCCAAAAGTTTAGGAGATTGTATTGATGCAAGAGTGATGGTATTTTCTTTAGTTTTTTGTCCTAAGGCAATAAAGAAAATATATTTGTTAAAAGTCATATGCGTAATTTCTGATAAGTTTGATGGATTTGCTTTTTGTATGTATCCGTTATGTAAAATAAGCTGCACGCCATTATCGTAAGCTTTTACTAAAGCATAAGCTGCAGATATTCTCCAAGTTTCTTTATCATTTTGAGGTAGTATGTTTTTTTGATTTTTTTGGTTTTCTGAATCTTCGTTGTTTTCAAATTTGTATATGCTAATGCCAAACAATGTATTGTTTTTATTATTTACTTTATTTGCATATAAACTATAGTTTCCTATATTTACGATTGATTTTGCGTTAAATTTAGCCAAAGGGCTTTTTGTTATAATTTCTTCGTAAAAGTGCTTAGAATGATTATTTATTACAGGTGCTATAAAATGATTGAAAAAAACTAAGAATATTGAAAGAGTAAGTACCAAAGATATTACTGGTATTGTTAGAGTTTTATAACCTAATCCAGAAGATTTCATGGCTGTAATTTCGTTGTCAGAAGATAATTTCCCGTATGAAAGTAAAACTCCAAATAATACTGCCATGGGGATAGAAAGTGTTAAAATATTTGGTAAATAAAAAAGAAATAATATTAAAACAAGTAAGACAGCAACTCCTTTAGATAAGGCAAGTTCTACCAATTCAAATGCTATGTTTAAAATTAGTAATAGAGAAAATACCAATACTCCAAATAAAAAAGAAGTATAAATTTCTTTGATAATATATAAATGTAATTTTTTTATCATAATATGTGACATGTTAATTAATGGGTGTCTCTAAAAACCTTAACGCATATTCTTACTGTGCCTTTTT
>JAIRLV010000230.1 GCA_031259185.1 Elusimicrobiota bacterium
TATTTGGTATGGAAAATCTTGGAACTTATATAAAAAATTTTGAAAGCTTGTATAATATGATTTTATATCAATTTTGGATAGAGAAAATTATAAATAAAAGTCTAAAAAACTTGCAAAATAATAATAACAGTCCTTCATTTTTCCTAGGTAATGAAACAAAAGATTTTTTACAAAAAATATATAAATATCAAACTGGTAAAGAAAATTTTATAGAATTTACTTTATATTTAAAAAACAAATATGAAAAATATAATAGAAATAAAATAGAATTCCAACACAAATACAAATATCTGCATGAATTTTTATATTTGGCTGAAATAGGTAAAAATTTTGATTTTTCAATAATAAATATTGAAACTAGCCATTTAATAAAAAAAATATCAAATATTTTATCTAGAGAGGAAATAAAAAATTTAAATACTTATAAGATTGATAATATTGTATATTATGAATATATTAATTATTTGATAAAAAAATATCAAATAAAAATACAAAAATTACCTAATCTTGATAAATATTTATCTTATATTGATATAAAATTAAATTATTATAAAATTTTTGAAGAGATTTGGTATATTCAAGAAGAAATATTAGAAAATTTAGAATACGATAATTATAACAAAAATTTATTGTTTATTATAACTTATTTAAATTACATTAAAGAACAAATAAATTTTCAAGCTTTTAAATTAGATATAAACTTTTTAATAAATAACGAAACGAAATTTTATAAAATATGTAAAATTTTAGATACTAAGTTGTCAAATTATGAAATTTCTATACTCAAAAATTATTTAAAAGATATGAAAAATTTTTATTACTTGGCAGATAAACGCAATGAAATATTTCTAGAAAATATTGAAAATAGCCATTTTAGGGAATCTTTGAATGTAATGTGCGTGGGAGGCTATCATATAGAAGGGATCACACAAATACTAAGAGCAAAAAACATTTCATATATAGTTATTACGCCAGCTATAGGGAATAAAGAAACAATATATAAAGAAGTTTATATTAACAAAATTAATAAGTTGTCTGACTGGGTATATAGACAAAAATATAATATTGAAAAAAAGAATATTAATTCTCATTTAAAAATAAATAATATATTTCTTGCAATCCCATCTATTTTTGATAGAAAAAACGATATAGATACACAGTATAGAATTTTTGAAAAAATACATATAAAAACTACTCGCGATGAAACTGTTTTTACAAAAATGAAAAATGCGACGAAAAAAGCATGGAAAGAGAATAAATGGAGTCTATTTGGCATTTTCGTTTATTCTTTATTTTTCATATCCGTATTGACAAGTCTCATTATATCGGCTACGCCATTTAATTTATTTGTTTTGGCAGCTGTGATTGTTAGTGTATCTGTCATAATACTTTCAATTATTGCTACAAAAATTAGAGCTCCGATCTTAAACACTATTTTGAAAATAATGGTATTATCGGCAATATCAATATTAACTTTTATTTTTTCACCTTTTGGAGTATCTATAATAACATTATCATATATATTTATTGATATATCGTTGTCACTAAATAATGTTTATTCAAAGAGAGAAAATAATAAATATATAACTTCTATTATGGGTATTACATATTTATTTTCATTTATTACAAAAATCGTAGCGCTCACTGGCTCTTTTATCATTTATTTTGTCATTCCTTTGGCAATACTAGCTATAATAGGTGTTTTCATTTATCCTATTATTCCAGATACTAAAGCAAAACATTTGTTTAGAGCTTTCTTTTATATAGTTTGTATAACATTAAATTTTTTAATAGGTGTAGACAATAATTATATATATTCAATCAGAACTATAAGTAATTTAAGCAATAATTTAATAGATATATCTATTAGATTCCAACAACTATTATTATTTCCTTTACTAAATACTAATAATTCTTTCAAAATCTATGAATTATACCCAAATTTATCATCTCCACCACCTTCCGCTCCTTCGCCACCGCCATCATATACGCCATATTTATTTTATCTATATTTTATACTTTCGTTATGGATATACAAAAATAACAAAAGTCTTAAAAATTTTAATAAAATACAAATTCCAAATATAAAAGATAATAGAATGCTAAAAAATGTCCATAATTCTGAAAAAATATATGAGAATGAAAAAACAAACTTATCATTATTAATTTTATATTATAATTTTTTTATATATCTTATTTGGATAGAATATGTAATCAATAAAAACATATTCACGTATTTAAAAACTTTATATAAAAAAATACATGCTTATGTATATACAAAGTATATACAAAGTTATTTGTCAATTAGTCTTATATTAATTGAATTAATTGATATGAAAAAAATTGCGGGTATCAGTAGTTTTATTTTGTAAATTGAGGATTTTATTTTTTGTTTATTAAAAAAATATTCTTTTGTTATTTTTATTTCTTTTAGGTTCTATTTTTAAAATCCCATTCATACCATTTATTATATTCTCGATTGTTTCTGTATAGTGAAATTGCTTGGTTTGGAATAGCTTTTAGTTTTAATGTTATCCAAAATTCCCGCTCTAAACTACCGTCAGATATTCTTTTTTCTAATACGGAAAACTTTGCTTCCCAACAATGTAGATCTCTATAAATCGCAAATTCTTTGCTTACAAATGGCGAAAATTTTTTTTCTAAATAATCATATTCTGTTCTATAGCTAAAATCTATTTTCCATTTTAAATTTGGTCTATATTTAATTGTGCTGATTAAATCAACAACGCCTTGATTTGCTCTAATATAACTCATATTTTCCATAAACGTTAGTCTCGCTGTCGGGTAAAAATAAAAAATACTCTGAACGAGGCTAGTTTTTTCTGTATTAAAATTATATTGATGTTTTGCATAAAAATTAAAAAGCCTACTCATTTTGTATCTGATCTCTGTAGAAAAATCATCAAACCGTTTTAATTCGTTTGCAATATCTAATTTTTTAAAGTCATACGCAGTATAATTGTTTATTCGTAAATCTCCCATAAATAAATAAGTATTCAAAGATAAGTTTAATTTATTTGTATCAATACTTTTATTATCTAAGATTCCAGAAACATAATTATAAGTCAAATCTAAATCCATGTCTCTGGTCAAACGATTTCTCAAATTTATAGAGGAATCCATTTTTGTAGAAAAATTTTCTTTCCATTCCCCATTTTTATCTTTTTCGCTGTTCATAGTTTCTCTAATACCGATTGCTGGCGTCAATGTAATATCTTTAGATATTCGCGTTGTATTCGTGAGGTTAAAATAAGTATGCCCATTTAAATAATACTCATCGCTAACATTATCGTAATTATTAGAAAAATTAAAATTATATTTATAGTAAAGTTTATTTATAAAAAATTTATTTTTATTTGTTGAAAAATCAAAGGATGGTAAAATTTCTCTAGTTTTTACATAATCTTTTTTTGTATTATCCCAATTTTGTTCGCTTTCCCACAAAAGATTCATATAATACAAATTTTTTGTATAATTTAATGACGAATATGAATAAATATTCCCATTTA
>JAIRLV010000269.1 GCA_031259185.1 Elusimicrobiota bacterium
TATTAGAAATAAAATCTTGCTTTAAAATATCTATTTCTTTCAATCTGGCAGCCATTTTATTAAATTCACTCGCCAATTCTTTGAATTCGCCTTCATAATCAAAATTTATTCTCGTATCAAATTTCCCTTCCCCTAAAAATTTTATAGCTTTTTTTAAGTCGGCTATAAAATTATTAACTCTATATGTTATTAGAAAAAATGCCATTATACCTAATATAAACAAACTTATGCTTATTCTTAAATCTTTATATGCAAATGTTTTTGAGTTCAAAAAATAGGCTCTTTTTATTTCTGTATCCATAAAGCCAATTTTTATAATAGAAATTAAGTCCCTATTAAAAGTAACAAAATATGTGAATTCATTAATTAGCTGATTATTGTTTATCAAAAAATAGTCTTTATATAAAATATTACTTTTTTTATATTCATCGTTCAAGTAAAACTTTTTATCAACAAAAAAATCATTTACAACCTTTTTGGAAAAAACGTATTTCAGTTTTATATGATTAAATTTTTCTTTTTTTATGTAATTAGTAGCTATAATTTTACCATCTTTGTCAAAAACATAAATATAACTGATATCTGAATTTGTTTTTTTTATAAATTTTAAAAAATTTTCTATATCCAATATATCGTTATCGTTTCTTATGAAAGCTTCTCTTATAATAATAGAAAATTTTTTTATAATATCAAGTCTTTTATTTTGTCTTTCTATATTCGACTTTTTATAATCGGATCTAATAAAATAATAATTAACTATAAATAAAGAAAAAAACAATACTAAACTAGAAAAAAATATAATCTTAAATCTCAAAATGTATTCCTAATAATTTTAATTTTTTAAAATTAAATAAAACTAAAATTCATTGAATTTATGATAAACTGGGACTAATCTATCTGTGCCGAAAGATTTTTTTGTAATTTTTAATCCTATATGAGCCTGCGACCTCTTATGTTCGCTAATTTTAACTAGATTTATCACTTTTTCAACTATTTTCTCCATTTTTTCAGAATTTGTAATTTGCCTAATGCTTACAATAATATTTTCTAAAGTTTCATTATTTTCAATATAAAGTTCCAATATTTTATCTAATATTTCATATTCTGGCAAGCAATCTTGATCAGTTTGGTTTTCATAAAGTTCTGCAGACGGTTTGCGATTTATGATAGACTTTGGAATCAGTTCAAACCTCGCAAGTTCATTTCTAAATTTAGCTAATTCAAAAACTTTTGTCTTGTAGACATCCTGCAAAATACAAAAGCTCCCAACAGTGTCTCCATAAAGAGTACAATATCCAGTCGCAACTTCACTTTTATTACCAGTAGACAAAACAACGCCTCCATTTCTATTCGAAATTGACATAAGTATATTCCCTCTAATTCTCGCTTGAATATTTTCTATTGCCAAATCATTTTTATCATTCTCTTTTTTAAAAGCAGGATTAGTCTCGAATAACTTTATATAATTATTTTTCAAATCTTCTATCGGCACTTCAAAAAAATTTACGCCTAAATTTTTAGCTAAAACTTTCGCATCGTTTTTTGTTCCTTGCGTAGAATAAATACTTGGCATATTTATACAATAAACATTTTCTTTTCCAATCGCATCAACACTAATCGTAGCAACAAGCGCAGAATCAATCCCGCCACTTAATCCTATTATAGCTTTTTTAAAATCATTTTTGTAAAAATAATCTTTTAGACAAAATACAAGAGCATTATATATTTCTTGATTTTTGGATTCATTATCACAAATAGATGTTTTTAAATGTGGAGTATTTACTGTTTCTGTTTCTATTTCTATTATATTATTTTCATTTTTTGCTAAAATTTCACAAATATCTAATTTATTATTCTTTTCCAATTTTATTTTATTTTTTTTTACAAAAGAATCAAAAATCACAAAATCTTCATCAAATTTTTTTGCAGACATAATAAGCTGTCCAGTAGTATCTATAACAAAACTACCTCCTCCAAAAATTAAAGTATCTTGTCCACCAAGGAAATTTGAATGAATAATTTTTATGTCAACTTTTTTACTTTTTAAAAAGTTTTCAAAGTTTTCTTTTTTAGCATCAAAACTTCCAATATAATATGGTTCAGCCGATAAATTTATTATAAAATCTATATCGTTTAATTTTTTTTCATCAAAATGTAAAAAATCACCATCAATAGACAACAAACAATTGCTGTAATTGTTATCTAAATTTATTTGGCAAATCAAATTTTTTTCTCCATTTCCAATTTCAAAATATTTATTTTCATCAAAATTCCCATAATTTTGCAAAAATTTTTTATTATATTTTGCAATTATTTTCTTGTCAGAAATAACAAATAAAGTATTATAAATTTTGTTATTTTGAGAACATTTTTGTTGTGACTGTAAATTTTTTTTGGTTTCATCAAAAAAATCAAAGTCTATTCCGCCAATTATAACATTAATTCCAAAAACATTTTCTACAATATCCATCAACGTTTTTTTATTTTTTTCTAAAAATTTTTTTCTAAAAAGCAAATCTTTTGGTAAAATTCCAGAAATGGAATATTCTGAAAAAATCAAAATATCAACAGCTTTTGATTTTGCATATTCAATACTTTCTAAAATTTTTTTCTTATTGTACTCAAAATCTCCCAAACAAAAATTGAGCTGAGAAATTGCGAATCGGATAAAATCTTTATTTATATTCATTTTTAATCTCCTAAATCTTTCTTAATAATTAAAAATTTATTTTTTCAATCAACGCCAAAGTTTCTACATTAGAAGTTTGCGGGAACATATCAAAAGGTTTTACAGTTTTTAATTTATAGATATTTTTGTTTTTGCTAAATAATCTTTTCAAATCTCTTGCGAGAGAAACTGGATCGCACGATACATAAATTAATATTTTCGGTTTAATTTTATGAATTTGCTCAATTACTTTTTCATCAATTCCTTTTCGCGGCGGATTCAAAATTATTATATCAGGTTTTTCATCTAAAATTTTTTCTAAAATGTTTTTATCTTCAATTTTTCCAACAAAATAGTCCGCATTATATACAAAGTTATCTCTAGCGGCAAATTTCGCATTTTCTATAGATTTTGCAACAACGTCAATTCCTATTATTTTCAAAGCTAAATCAGCAATAAAAAGTCCAATTCCACCGCTTCCACAATATAAATCTACAATTTTCGGTTTTTTTTCAAAATTAAAACTTTTGATTATTTGTCTAATATTTTGATATAATTTTTCAGCAATATATGTATTTATCTGAAAAAAAGACGATGATGAAATTCTATAGCTTATACTTTTTTCTAAATCGCAATTTTCATCTAAACATAAACTTAAACTTAAACAAAATTTTTCAATTATTTCATCTTTCCCAACAATCGTATAAAAATTTTCTCCAAAAATAAAATTTGTTTTTTTAGAATTTTGTACATAAATAATTCCAACGATTTTTATTTTATTAGAATATTTTGCATATATTTTTTCATCATCTAAAGTAAAATAAATTTTATTTGCCAAATTTTTTATTTTTTTTATTTGATTGTTATTTTCATCATATTCGTATGTTCCAACAATTGTCAAAATTGCTTCTTTATTTGTGTTAATTCTGATAGAAATATACCTAAAACCATTCAAAAAATTTTTTTCATCATAAATTTTTAAATCCATCAAATTTGCAATTTTTATAAATTCAAACAACAAATAATTTGCTTCTTTTGAACAAACTTTACATTCGTCAATCTTTACAATAGAATGAGTTTCATTCATAAATAATCCATAATAAATTTTACCAGTTTCCAAATTTTTTGTTAGTGGAAATTGTAATTTATTGCGATAGCCGAAACAAAATTTTTCAGGACATTCTTCCATTTCTAAAAATTGATATT
>JAIRLV010000063.1 GCA_031259185.1 Elusimicrobiota bacterium
CATTTGCTGATTCTTGTTATTGGTAAAATCATCTAATATATCTACTCCTACAATATTACTACTATCTAAAAAACATATTTTATTGCCTAATAATCACAATTTGATTTTCATTGAATGATTATAATATTATTTGTGTAAGTGTATTAGTTATATTGTCGTGTGAATATAGATTATTTTCAAAATTAAATTCATAATTTTTAATAATTTCTTCGTTTTTTAATTTATATAGAAATTTTAATTTTATATTATTTTTTAATCCACCAATATTCCGGATGTTTATAGAATTTATATTTTTTAGTTGATATTTTTCTTGTAAATAAATGCTACTTATTTTAAATTTTATATTTATAAAATCGTTGGTTTTATATGTTGGTTCTATTTTTTCATGTAATTCTGCTATTTTGCTTCCGTTTATTAAAAGCGAATTTTCATTTTCAAAAAAGTTAAAAAAATTATTAAAAGTATCAATATTATTTGTTGGAAAAAAAACTAAATATTTTAATATATCGTTTTTTGTAATGTCAATTTTTAAAAGCGAACTACTTATATTAACTTCTTCAGTAAGTTTATCTGGAAGTAATGGAAAAGATAATAATTGATCCGCAATGTAAAAATTATACGGTGACGAAATATTAATAATTTTACTTTTTGTGTAAATTTTTTCACTGGAATCTTTGTAAATATTAAAAAAATTAGATTGTAATGAAAAACTTCAATCATTTTGTGTAGTTATTTGAATGTAATTGTATAAACCACCTTGACTTTTTTCTGTGACTTGATAATGTATTTCTAAATTATCAAAATAAAAATTTAAAATTATTTTATTTATGTTATTAAATTCAAGGCCGCCAATACTTAACGATTTATTTTGATTGTAATGATTTAATGCATAAATCAATTTTAAAAAATATTTGTAAACCCCATCTTGATTTTTGTAAATCTTTTTCATGTCTTCAATAAAATAATTGCCAGCAGTTTGATCTGCGGAACTTACAAATTCATCAAAATAAAATAAATCTTCATACACACTAAATGAATCAATAATATGCCCTATTTGATTATGTCCGTCTGAATCCAAATAATGGATATATCCATTTGTAATAAATGTATAAGCGAAAAACGATGCTATCATTCATGTATCGTTATATCCTCTATTCCCTTTATAAAATTCAGGATACCTATCAAACATTGTTAAATCTTTATTATCGCGAATAGGTATATTAAAATAATATGTTCGAGTATCTTCGGGTCATCATCGTATAGAACTTGAAGGGAAATAACTATTATTGTTGTCTAATATTCATTCATTTTCACTAATTTGTATTCATGTTAATTGTGTGCTAGAAAAAGTTAATAATTGTTTTAAATCATTAAAATTAACTCTATCTATTTCAAAATCATAAAAATAAAAAACACTCGAATTATTATTTATCAAAATTGGCGACACTCTCATTGGAAATAAAAAATTATTTTCATCTACTTCCAAATCTATATTAATTTTTTTTAATAATTCTTTTTTTGTATTATCATAAATATCTGCAATTAAATCAATACGGTGGATTAAAGTTTGACTATCAAATCCAATTTGAATATTTTTATCAATTCAAATTTCGGCATCATCTGGTAATTCAGTAATTTCATTTCTATAAAAAAATAAATTTGATATTTTGGTGTTAATTAATTTGCTAATTTCTTGTAAACCTATCGCTCACATATCGCCGTTAAATTTGCGAACCGTTGGTAAACCTTGCGATGTTAAATCAACATCGCCGCTTAATTTTGACATGCGGATTGCTTGTCCGTTCAAAATATAAACTTTGCTCGTGTCATTATCAACAAATTCTTTATTTACCGTAAAAACATAAAACTTATTAGTTTCTTGTAAAAAACTTAAATCATCATTTGATAAAAATGTGAAAGTTGTAGTGATTGCTAAACCGGCATCCGTTTGCTCATCATCTTTCGCCATAATTGTCGCTTCCATTTTAGGTTCATAGAAAACACCTCAAAATGCACCATCATTACTTAATTTATTTGGATCGCTTCAATCTGGATTTTTTACTTGTCGCAAACCGCGGTAATTATTCGCATTTTGTTTTAGGATAGTATCAAAAGAACCACCATCAAAACCGCGAATTTCATAAACGAATAATTTATTAACTTTTTTAACTTGCTGAGCGATGATACCATAACTCATAATTAAGCAACCTCGCTAACATCTTCTTGGTTGGCATCGTTAGGGTTGTTATATGCATCTTGGTTTGCCATTTGTATTGTCGCTTGCAGTTTTAATCATTTCGTGCCGCCAACTACTAAAACATCTACATCATCAAACCTAAATGAATAATTAATATTTTTAATATCTTTCGTATACCATTTTCAATTCATTATTAAATTTGTGTAATTTATTTCGCGACTATTAGCTTTAAATTCAATCATATCGTCGGCATTAGAGTTTAAACTTTCAATTTCTGCAGTATGCTTATTATTCTTGCCGGTATCACTTGGCTGAATTCGCATAAACGATAATTCTTTTATGATTCTTGTGGTATTGGTAATAGATACCCAGATGCTTTGGGCTTGACTAGCACCGCTTGCTAATGTCACCCCATTACCACCAAACTGAGTTTGGCTGTTATTTGTTTGTATTAAATTTTCAGTTGCGGTTAGCATTGTTTTTGCTATTCCTAAATTTTTAGAAACAGAATTATTAACAAAAGCGAAAGTTCGGCTAATTAACATATCAATCGGTAGCATTTGTTTATAGGCATCTAACGAACGAAAATAAATCTCATCCACATTTGACAAATCATTTTGTTTGTTGGAATTATTAAAAAATAATTCATATGGTATATTCCTAAAAATGTTAGGAATGAAGCGAGTAGTATACCCTAAGGTTGCCGGATCATATTCACGATATTGAATACCATTATTTAATCATGTCGTTCATTCTCTACCATTAATTGCCACCAATCGTGATTGTGTAGTATTTTTGTTTCATTCCTCACAAATAATATAGTTTTCAGTATTTTGTTGAATTCTGTCTACTTCTACCAATAAGTAAGTTAAAACATTGCCTTCTTTGATGTAAAGCAGCGGTAATCCAGTAGTTAAAATGGTTGATTGAATTGTATTACCATCATCATCCGCACACATTTTTTCTTTAAAACCTATGACACTCGCTCCCATTTTTGATAAATTCATTTCATTTTGTTGAAAAACTATTAAAGCATTGCTATTATTAATAACTTGCTTTCAGTCATCGTTTGCTTGATTGTCACCGCTAATTGTAAAAGTTGGTAAATTGTTAGCAAGGGTTAATGCTTGGACGGTAGCACAATAATTACTAAATTCGTTGTAAGCATTGGAATGTGGAATTATTCATTTATTGTCTAAAGTAATTTCTTTATATTCTGTTTGCCCATTATTTTTTTCTGGAAGTGACATAATAGTTTTACATATCACAAAAAAGACATTTATTTTATCTTTTTTCTATATACATATCATAAATTCACCTAATTTCTATTAATTCTTATCTGATCCATTTGAATGCGATATACACCACTAATGGCATTTTCGACGGCATTGATGACATCATAAATTTCATGATGTATTGTTTCGTCTCGTTTTGTTTCGCCACGAGGGATTATTTGTTTTACTAAATAATCGATAAAAAAGTCGCAACCTTCACAAAATAATAATTTTTTGGTTTCTAGCAGATGTTGTCAGTATCTTTGTCTATTTTCAATACCGAAAAATTCGTTAGATTGTGTATTTTGGTTAAAACCATCTTTACGAATCGCCATATAACAAATTAAAGGGTAATGTTGATTAAAAGCAATAATACTAACAGCATTATTACAATGATTATTGTCAGTTAGCAAAATAGGTGAATAATCCTCGTGAAAATCGCATGTGGGCATCACAATAGCCCCATTTTCGGTTATTTTACTTATTTCCATCTCATTATCTCACAATCGCATAATAGCCACGATTTGCTCGTTTGTGGCCTGGACGACAACTTTTTTATCTTTTTTAAACTTTTTATCCAAAATTTCCGGTATTAATTTAGTTAGTATTAGATTACCTTCTTTATCAACCACAACTCTTGCCATACTGCTAGCATCGACTACTCCTACATCTAAACCACTGGCAATTGCTACAATATTCCCATTTTTAATTTCTTGATTGATATCTTTTTTATACATTCAATCATATTTTGGAGCACCTTCTTCATTGTAGATAAAACGATAAAGGTAATATTGTGTTTTAGGATCTGCTTCTAAAAATGGAACACCAGCAACCGTAATATAGTATAGTCTTGGATTTCGTTTTCATAATTCTTCTCATGATTTTTGCTGTATTTCATTAATCGTTGCTTTTGGCGGAAATAATCTACTTAACCCAGTAAAAACTAACCCTAAACCATTTTTAAAATCTTTATCAGCGATTTGAATGAATTTATCCTCAACTTGTTTTTCTATAACACTTTCATCTTCATAATTCGCTAATTTCATGCCCCATTGTTGTAATCAGTGATTAGGTTCAAATTGGTTATAAAAAAAGCGACATTTTAATTTAACTTCTTTATCGACTGATTTTCTAAAAATAGTATTCGCCAATACTAAATCGAGGGTGCTTTCTTGAATTTCATAAATTTCTTGTAATTTGGCGACTTCGGTAGTATTTGCTTCTGGATCCTCGATCGGTTCATCTATCACACATTCCCCAAAATAAAAATCATTTTTTTCTAATGTAATACCTTGCACCGCTTGAATGTTTTCTCAATTTCCAAAATAAATAATTTGTGGTATGTCACTATAACCGTTATAAAACTCAATATGCTCGAACATAATAATAAAATTTTTAACTAAATCAATTTGATATTTATCTCGCAGTAGCATAATTGCTTGTTTAAATGCTGGTTTAATGGTTCTTTGAATATGTTTAGATATATTACGACATCAATAGCTACAAAAATTAGGCTCATGTAAGATACGATAAATTGTGACAAATACTCCATCAGTAAATGTTTTTCCTATACCTTTGGCCCCAGCGACTAATTCAAAAACATAATTAGAAATAAAGCTATCAAAATATGGGTTTTTGTCACTATCGGTATAATGTAAAATTTCTTGTAATTTTTCTATTGTAAATATTTTCTTGGCAGAGTCATAACAATTAGCAAGCTCTACTCTTTCTTTTATATCAAAAACCGATTTAGTTCCCATCGTTCAATAACTCCGCTAAAAATTGCCATTTATCTTTAAAAGTTATTTTTACAATTAAATATTCTTTATGATAATTTGCTGAAAAGATTGAACCTATTTTATGTTTAACAATAACAACGTTATTTAATTTTCAATTCTTATATGTAATACCAACAAAACCTAATAATTGCTTTTCTTTTTCAACTAATTTATAAATTTGGATTAATCTTTTTCGCATATTAATCCCTCAATCTATCTAATTCATTTTTTAATACTTTTATTTTATTATTTTCTTTGCCTTCTTTCACTTTTTTTATTCAATCATAACGAGCATATACAATAGTGCACATAATCGTCTCTTTTTCAATATTTTCTAATAAATTTATACGTCTTTTGAAATCATCAAATATTTCTTTAATTAATTCAGTTTTTAATACTTTTATTTTATTCATTTTCTTTATCCTCTAATTTTTCTTTTCAGTCCTCAAAAATATCTTCAATATTGTCTCAAGCAACATATTCAACTACATTCTCAAGTGTTGATGTATATTTCTTCAAATCATTAAATATTTTTTTAATTAATTCAATTTTTGTCATATTTTTCTCCTTCTAAAACACACAAGGTGCTCCGTATATTCTTTCAAATTTCATTATTTTTTCTTGTTCGTCCTTTTTTGACAACAACCAAGCAATCCGCCGCTTTAATTTTTCATTCCAAACATTTAACATTTTAGGTTCGGTTTTAATTTTGGTGTCGATGTATAAAGATGCTTTTTGTTTAGTAATGTTGTTGATAAACATGTTTTTCTCTTTAATAATTTTTCATAAATTCGGCAATGGGTCGACATACCTTTTTAATTTCTTTTCACTGCAAACATATTTAGTAACTATAAAAGTGTCGTTTAGTTCAAAATCAACGTGTTTAGCATTTTTAATGTAAGAAATTCCTGTTGAACTTATTGATAAATATCACAATTCTAAGTCAAACATTTCATCATACCGTTTAGGAATTCATTCCACTAAATCTCTGCATGGATTTTCTAAACATTTTTCTAGTTCAAAAATGTTATCATAATATTCATTAATCATATTAAACTCGCTTTCTTAGCATATATCGTCTAAATTTTCCATTTTTCGCATCTACTATTTCATATTCTTTTTTATCAAATGACATACCTCGACGGATCATTTGCTGTCCGGTTATCTCATTAAAATAATTAGGATCTGGTGGTGGATATTTAAATGGTTTGTCACATTTTTTACTAAATAAAAAAGAAGCGAAAATTTTAGTATTGGTATTAGTGACAATAGCAGTGTTTACTCTCTTTTTTTGTTCTTTATTTTCATAAAGAATATCGCCGATATAATTACAACCAAAATCTCGCCAATTTTTCAAAGTTCAATATACAGAGAAAAATGTTAAAAATTGTGTAAATAAGAAAAATGGAATATTTAAAATATCCAGCGAAGCACAAGTTTTAGCAAAATTAGAAAATGGGGGATTATCAAAAACAATAAAATGTTCACTTTGTATTTTTTGAATAAATTGTTTATCTTTTAATGTTTTTAAAAAACAATAATAATAATTCGCATTCTTCTTATCAAATTGATAAGAAGGCATTTCAAATAATGTTTCTTGTTTAGTGGCATATGTTTTAGTATGTTCCGGAGACAAAATGCATTCGTTATCTTTTTTAAGAATTTGATAAATAGGAGAATTTTCGATTGAAAAAGGCAGTCATATTTTTTTGTTATACAAATCATAATATTTTTGTAATTTAAGAATGACATACTCGGGTGTATAAAGTTCATCCCCACTTCGCATTCGTGAATCTAAAAAAGGCATATTACCTCCAACCAGAAATTCGTTTAGTTTGCGAACTTGGTTTTTCTTTTCATTCTTTTTTGATACGATAGGCACTAATTTTTTGGTTGGTGCTTTTAATTTGCTTAATAACTTCTTTCTTTTTCATTTTTTCCTAATATTCCGTTAAATGTATCTACCCCCTATTTTTTTTAGCATTCTCTTGTGGGGAGTGCTAAAAATGGGTTATTTATTCATAAATCTATGTTTATAGTAGTCTTTGATTAACCCTATAAGTATGGGAACACTTGACTTCTTGTTTAATAAGTGATATAAATCGTTTTTGGTGCGATGTTGAAGGTGTTTTACGGCGGTAAAAACCGAAACGAGCAACAAAAACGATTAAAACCTTATAAAACGGAGTAAAGTTTCCCATGTCCGCTACAAATACCGCAAAATCATTTGCTTATTACAAACTACCACCATTGTTGCTTTTGCCCTTTCTTTACGACAGAATTCTTTAAATTTTGCGATTTCCGCCGTGTTGATATAATCTCGCGGCGACTTAACTTGAATTAGATATTTAACACCATCTTTACTAGCTACTAAATCCACTTTATTAGCATAATCATCAAAAGCACTAGCAAAACAAGTGTGTTTTCATCCTCGTGATTGTAAGTATTTAAGTGCTCTTTCCTCTCGTTTAAAAGCAAAGAATATGTGGGCAATTAATATTTCTTGTTCTTGGGTTAAAAAATGCATGAAGGACAAAAAATGATCTTTGGTTTGTAACAGCGATTTTGGTTGTAATTTGTAAATTATTTCTCTTGTAAATGAATATTCCATATAATGCAAGGCATGACTATTAAATTGGCAACAAAAAATCGCTCCCTAACCGTTTCCGGTATGAGAGCGATCTATTGAATTTATGCCAATTTAATAGTCAACTAATAGTATATATATATTTGTTGCAATAAGAGTTTGGAATCCTGGTTGTAGAAAAATTCATACTGAATCTTCTGGTTGAAAAGTGCATCCAAATATTTCGAAATTATCATCATGAAGAGTTAATGTAAGATATATCCTTATAGGATCATCTGGTTG
>JAIRLV010000064.1 GCA_031259185.1 Elusimicrobiota bacterium
GTTATCGTGACAATGCTCAGACTTTCGTTAATGCTATAGATGCTATTGGTGATATCATATACGATGAAATCAATAGAGGTGGTGTAAGCCGTTTAGTTGGTGGACCATCTGCCTGCTCATATATGCACTTAAATGCCGGTTACTCTCCAAAGGGTAAACAAAATCAGACTGGTTCACATCAGTTTGGTGAATTAGACGGAATGCCTTTATTCAAGGTGCCTAGTGCTATTATTCCAACAAATGAAATACTTTGTGTATGGAAGAATGATGCTGTTGAGAATGATGTTAGTATCGCTTTTGGTACTTTAATACCGTTCTTTTCAACTGGAATAATTCAGAGGAAAAACTTTTATAAAGAAGCAGGTCTTGCTACATACGGAGATTGGGCGGTGTTGAACAGACGTTATCTTGCTCTTATCGCAATCGAAAATTTGAAAGATTGGAATCAACAACAATCAGTTTAATTAAAAACTAATAAATAATAAAGCAGGCAGAAATGTCTGCTTTATTTTCATTTATTTAATCTTTTAGATTATAAAAGTTAATATAACTAAATAATATGACAAAAGAAGAAATACTACAATTATCAGATAAAACTTTAATAGAGTATAATTGTAAATTGTGTAATAAACATGTGATTAAAAGAAAAAAAGCTTTTAAATATTATCCTGAATTTCTTTGTAGAACGTGTTTAAGAGAAAAACTTGGTGTTCACGAAAAAATTTCAAAAACACAAAAAATTTCAGCCAATAAAGAATCTACAAAACAAAAAAGAAAACAAACTTGTTTAAAAAAATATGGAGTTGAATACGCTCATCAATCTCAAAAGGTTAAAGAAAAAATAAAAAATAATATGATTCAAAATTATGGGTCTGTAAAAAATTATTATAAAAAAATAAGAGAAAAAACTAAAAAAACATGTTTAGAAAAATATGGAGTAGAAAGTGCGGGCCAAGTAGAAGCATTTAAAGAAAAAAGAATTAATACAATGGTTAACAAATATGGATATAGAGCTCCAGTACAAAATAAAGAAATATTAAAACAAATAATAGCTACTAAAAAAGAAAAATATGGAGAACATTTAGAAAAAATAGTAGAAAAAACTAAACAAACAAAATTACAAAAATATAATGATCAAAATTATAATAATTTAGAAAAATCAATCAAGACTAAAATACAAAAATGGGGGTCATTAAAAGAATACCATAGACATTGTGCTTCGCAGTGTTCAAAAACTAAAAATAAATATACGGCTTTAGATGGTACTAAATTAGATTCTTCTTATGAAATAATAGTTTGGAACTTTTGTATAAGAAATAATATTCAAATAGAAAAAGGCCCAACAATTGAATATGAATATAATAATAAAAAACATTTTACTTATATAGATTTTAAAATAGATGGATTACTATTTGAGTGTAAAGGTAAACATTTGTTAAAAGGATGCTATGATTATGAAGGAGTTCCAATAAAAATTAAATTAGAAGTTTATAAAAAAAATAACATAAATATTATAACAGATAACAATTTTTTTAATTTAAGTCCAAATAGTGATATTTCTAACGGAAGAAAATATTTAAAAAATAGTTTAATCTTAATAGACATACGATTATTTGATGACCCAGAATTTCCATACTCTAAAAATAAACCTAAATGCTTTTATGATGTAAAAGTTAATAATCATTTATCAATAAAAGAAGCTTGGAATGATGAACTTTTAAGATGGAAAATGATTAAAAATAGAATTAATTATGCGGGTGGATATATAACTAATACTTCAATAAAAACAGCAATGAATATTTGTAGAATTTGTAAACAACCATCATGGTTCTCTAAAAATTATGCTAAACAATTATTACAAAAGTATGCTATAACTAATATAATTTTTGACCCTTTTGCTGGATGGGGAAGTAGAGCATTAGCTGCTAAAGAACTAGGCTATAATTATATTGGCTATGATTTAAACGAAGAACTTATAAATTGGCATAAATCACAAAAAAATAATATTCAACTTGGAGATGCCAACAACATAATTTGTAATGAAGAATGTACTATTTTTATTTGTCCACCATATGAAGATTATGAAAATTATTTTGAAAATCAAAATATTAAAAATACTCAAGAAGATTGGCTTGATATTGTAATTAGAAATACTCCTAATGCAAAAAGAGCTATTATGGTCTGTAAAAAAGTTGATCGCTATAAAAAGTATATAAAAGAACAGAAAAATAATAATGGCCCATTTGGTAAAAATAATGAATATGTTCTTGTAATCGAAAATTTAAATAATTGGAATCAACAACAGACTGCATAATTGTAATTTATAAAGATTAAAAAATCGCCCATCTTTAGTGGGCGATTAAAACAAATATCAATTTTTAAAGTACTTACTTATTATATAGGAAATTATACTTATTCAAAAGTATAATACTAATTAAATATGGAATGTAGAGCATACGAATATAGAATATATCCTACTTCTCAACAAATTGAGCAGTTTAACAAAACATTAGGTCTTTGTCGATTGTATTGGAATATAATTCTTAGTGAAAAACAAAATAATCATAGTATGCTTATTGAAGGATATAAGCCAACATTTACTAAGTTTAAACCAGAAGCTCTAAATTGGATAAAAGAAATCGACTCAGATTGCTTAGGACAAATGTGGTCTGATGTTAGAGCAGCTTTTAATGCTTTTTTTAATTCGTGTAATAAAACAAGAAAAGGAAAATTTGTTAAACCACCAAAGTTTAAGTCAAAGAAAAACCCTAAAGATGGATTTAGATATGCTGTAACTAAACCAAAATTTTCTAATAAAGGAATTTTTCTTACACGAAAATTAGGATGGTTAAAAGGATCTTTTCATTGTAGATTTGCGGAAGGAAAAATTAAACAAACTACAATTAAAAGAACAGCGACTGGAAATTGGTTTGTAAAAATTACTGTTGAAAAAAAGAAAAACTTAAAAAAATGTACTAATATGAAAATAATTGGCATTGACTGGAATATCCACAATGATGAGTTTTGTGTATTGAGCAACGGGACGAAAATCAAGTCTCCAATGTACTTACGTAGAACTGAAAAACATCTTGGAAGACACCAGAAAAAAATGTCTAAGCTATATAAAATTGGAAAAGAAGAACAGTCTCAAAACTATTTGAAAGAAAAACAACGAGTAGCAATTATTCACGAAAAAGTGACTAATAAACGAAAAGATTTTCTTCATAAATTGTCAAGAGATTTGGCTAATAAATTCCAGTTTGTAGCAGTTGAAAATATAAATCTGCAAACTATGGCACAAATGCACCACGGTAAAGCTGTAGGAGACCAAGGATTTGGAATGTTACGAAATTTCTTAGCTTACAAAACAAATCTCATTAAAGTTCCAGCAGCTTATACGTCTCAAACGTGTCATAAATGCGGAATTAGAAATTCAAAACTCACTCTTGAAGATCGAGAGTGGACTTGTCCTAATTGTGGTTCACACCACGATAGAGACATAAATGCAGCCATTAATATAAAAATGTCTGCTATTAGTAGGTTGGGGACTTACCGAAATCAAAATGCCTGTGGAGAACCAAGCAGTTCTACGAAGCAGGAAAACCTAAAACCATTTGTGCAAAACAAGAAATCCTCCATAAAAGGTCGAATTTTTACTGCATAATAAGTTTAGGGAATATCACCCGTCTTTAGCGGGTGATAGAGTTCAATAAATGGAATCGTACTTCATCGTAATGCGCTACAAAAGAATACTGGACTATATAGACATTGTAATATTATTGATCCAAATGTGTCAGACTTTCAAAATTGTTTATTAAATGATGGAATCGCTATTTTTGATTTAGGCAATGATGTTAGATGGTATAATTAAAGTTTGCCAAATTTAAATGGCGGACGGTTTTTCACACAATATTCTTCATATGATTGCGTATTATATTCTCTTTCTTTCCAAAAATGATCTAAAGTAAAATCATCTGTTAAACAATTTCCAACTCTAAAATGTCCACCTGGGAATTTATTAATACAAAATTCAATTGCTTTTGGGTCTATATCAATTCCATATAAATTGTCATTTGTAATCCCATCTTTTTCATAAACTTCTAATACGGCTACAAATAAGTTTCCCTTTCCACAACAGACATCTAATACTTTTTGACCTTTTTTCCAATTAAGCTTTTTAGCCATACTAATAGCTAATTCTTCTGGAGTATAAACTGCTCCTAAATCTTGTTTTTGGTCTTTATCTAAATGATCAGATACTTCATATTTCATGCTATGTTAAACTCTTTAGCCCACTTTTCTATTATCTTTTGTTCTTTTTTATTTATCTTAAAATATTCATAAAATTGTTCATCAGTCCATGATTTTGTATAATCATTAGTCCAAGGAAGAAATCCAGTTTGAATATGAACATCTAAACTAGTAACGTATACAAAAAATCTGAAACTTTTTAATCCAAGATAATTATAAAAGTTCTTAGCTTCATTTGCAGTTCTAAACACAAATACTTTCCAGTTTTCTGGATGTCCTGTTTTTTGATTTGAACTCTTTGATTTTAATTCAAATATAGTTTTATTATCCCCATATAAAGCGTCATTAGATTTTTTATTAGTATAGTATCCATAGTTTAATCTTCGTATATCATCCCCAACAGCACCATGACCACCACATATTTCTGCAAATGGAACAAAGTGTTTAGTATTTTTATTAACTATTTCAATCTTTAAACCACTATTTTTTAAGTTATTTAATTTAACAACCTTCATAATCCATGATATATCTAATGGTGGATCTAATCTTTTTCGTATATCTCCAATCTTTCTTTTTTTAATATCATTCAAGTCAAAATTCTTTTTAGTATCTTCAATAGAAAATAAACCAAGATGCATTGTTAAGTCAGCACTCTCAAAATACTTTCTTGCTTCTATAACATGAATTTCTTTTATATTAGATACATAATTTTTAATCATATTTTTAGTATTTTGTACTTGTTTATTATCCTTAAAATCCTGTAATGGATCCTGCAGCCATCTAATTGGTTGAAGACTAATTACTTTTCCTTTATTTTTTTGCACAACTTCTCTCGTTACTTTTTCTAGTATCGGGAGATGTTTTCCACCATAGGGTGGGTTCATTATAACGCAATCAAACTTCATTGGTTTACTCATAAATTTTTCTCTTTTATAATTAAACTCAACACTTGTTGTTCTTGTTTAGTAATTCCAAAATATTTATAAAAGTCCATATCAGTCCATGACTTCTTATAATCATTCACTAACGGCAAATAATCTTTTTTGATGTTCACATCAAAAAA
This sequence comes from Elusimicrobiota bacterium, assembly GCA_031259185.1. Classification (GTDB taxonomy): domain Bacteria; phylum RUG730; class RUG730; order RUG730; family RUG730; genus JAIRLV01. The sequence continues at coordinate 5,315 of JAIRLV010000064.1, forward strand.
GATTAGTGAACACACCGCGCGAAATGACTTTAATTGCATAAACTCCCAACAATTTTTCGCTTCTGTTAAAGTATTAAAAGAAAATCTATGTAATTTTCCTTCTTTGAGAGCAGATCCTTGATTATTATTTCTAGATAATAAGTCCTCAATAGCTTCATTTAGTGTTTTATAGTATCCACCTTTTGTAAGAATAAACTTACTTCCTTTTCCTCGTTTTCTATTTATAATTGTAGAAAGTGGAACTACATTTTTAATTCCATTATTTTTTATTGAATGTGGTTTTTTTCTAATTTTATCTATAATAGAGTTTTGTGAGAGAGAATCATAATCAAATAAACCATTATTTGTAACTTTTATAATTCCCAGATCCATTCTTCCAACAGAATCTCCAAAATATTTTGCAACATCTTTTT
>JAIRLV010000103.1 GCA_031259185.1 Elusimicrobiota bacterium
ATGGATAGTTTGTAAGCTAACTGTTTGTGTTAAGTTGAAAATAAATAAAAAACTCGTCGTATATTAAGAAGCAAAAGAAGGCTAATCTAAAATAAGAAAGAGAAAGAAAAAGAAAAAAAAGAAAGAAAAACTAAAAGCTAAAAGAGAAGCGTATATTTTTAGTTTTTTGGACTAACGACTAGATTTTGAATTGTTTTTAACTGAAAAATAACAATTTTTTACTTTAATACAATTCATCCAAAATCTCGTCGCAATTGAAGCTCTAAAAATTAATTGTAAAACAATTAATTTTTATAAGCTTCTCTAGAGCATACAAGAATTGTGTTTTATACAAGAATGAAAGAAAAATAAGCGAAGCTTCTAAAAAAAGGAGGAATGAAAATGGCATATATCGTAAGTAAGGGCAATTCTATATTTATCAGAGAAATAGGGATGCTCAAAGAAGGAATGGAAATAACAGAAGAAATAAAAAAAAGAATAGATAAAAATGTCTTTGAAAGTATGTTGAAAAAAGGTGTGATTATACTTGATACAGAGAAAGCTAAAAAGGCGGAAGAAGAGGCTAAAGCTGCTCAGGAAGCTAAAGCAGCTCAAGAAGCTAAAGCGGCTCAGAAAGCTAAAGCGACGCAAGAGAGACAAGTAGCAGAGAAAGCTAAAGCAACTCAAGAAGTTAAAACAGCTCAAGAAGCTAAAGCGACGCAAGAGACACAAGCAGCAGAGGAAGCCAAAGTAGCTCAAGAAACTAAAGCAACGCAAGAGGCTAAAGCAGCAGAGGAAACTAAAAAGGCAAAAAAACAAAAATGAATATAAGAGAACTTGCAGAAAAAGACCTTAAAAAAACATTAGAGGATATTGATACTGGTTTTGGTCGGATAATAAAACTTACAAATAACGCAGGTGAAACGCAGATAGTTATAGGGCAGTATCATAGAATTAATGCAGATATTGATCCAGAAACTGGAATGAAGATCAAATCTGAAAGAAGTTCTATTACTATAAGAAATTCTAGTGTAATTGGAAAAATAGAAAAAAAATGGAAAGTTGAGGTTAAAGATGTTAATGGAGAAATTGTAAGAGGAATTGTAAAAGATTTTATGAGGGATGATGCGTTAGGGATTACAAGTTTATTTATAGGAGTAATTTAAAATGGAACTACCTAACAAATTACTTTTTGATGTGTTGGAAGACAAAATTGTTGAAATTGTAGATACAGAGCGACAAAATGAAATCAGTATTGATAATAGATTAGATTTTCATATATTCAAAGAGAGTTTTTCAGCAATATCACTGCAAGAATTGCCGTGTGTCAATATTATATTTTTGAAAGAGGAAACAGGACAAGGAGATACAAACAAATACCAAACAATCAATATTTTTTTTGAGATACAATTATTTGCATCAGTTTATGCTGAAAATGAAAAGACAGCAGATGAGTTGAGCGCAAAGAGGCTTTTCTATCTTGCAGCTCAAGTAAAAAGAGCTATCGCAAAGCTTAAAAATATTGATTTTGGTTTTGAGCTAGGAACATTTTCAATGAGAGGAATACCAGTTTTTCAAAGATTAGAAAATATAAAAGTTTCTGATTCAGAGAATTTTGTAGCAGTCGGAAAATTTGAAATACAAATAGGAGCTTCTTATATTCCAGAAGATATTGAACTAGCTTCTCTTTTAGAAATAGATTTAAATGCTAAATTTTTTGAAATTAAAAAAATATATGAAAAATAAAAAAAAAGGAGAAAAATTATGGATGTATCATTTGAGCAAATACCAAGTAATATAATTGCAAGTAAAGTAGCAATTGAAGTGAATGCAAAAAACAGTTCATTAGGTAGCTCTATAATACCTGAAAAAATATTGATAATAGGTCAGTATGATAATAGTAAGGTAGTAGAAAATTATAAGCCTTTTGAAGTGGTAGGAGGATTGCAAGAAGTCAAAAATAGATATGGATACGGAAGTATGCTAGCAATTATGGCAGAAAAAGTTTTTGCAAATGCAGGGACTACAATACCTGTCTATATTTCAGCAGTTCCTGATAGTAGTAGTGGTGTGAAAGCAAGTGGAAGTATAGAAATGACAGGTACAATAACAAAAGCTGGAGTATATTATTTTTATTTTGCTGGGCAAAGAGTCGCTGTGTCAGTCACGAAAAATATGACTGCAACAGAGCAAGCAGCAGCAATCGCTAATGCAATCAATGCGAATCTTGATTTGCCAGTAAGCGCAATAAGTGAGGATGGAGAAGTAATTATTACAGCAAAATGGAAAGGTGCGACAGGAAATTATATTACAATAATACAGAATTTGCTAGGACTTGAAGAAGAAAATGCAAGTCCAGAAGGTGCAAGTGTTGTGATTAGTGCGATGTCTAGTGGCGCTACAAATCCAGATATCACGAATTGTTTTGATAGTTTAGGAGGGAGTACGTGGTGGACAGTATTAGTAAATCCATATACTGATACAGCAAATCTCACAATATTAGAGGAAAATGCGGAACGATTAGCAGATCCTCTTGTTAAGAGAATGGTGAATAGTATAAGCGCTACGACATTAGGATTGGTAGAGGCACAAAATTTAGCAAGTTCAAGGAATTCAAGATTCAACACCATAGTACATGTTGCTAATAGTCCGAGTTTGCCATTTGAAGTTGCGAGCGCGGTTGCTGGAGTAGTCGCAAACTCAGCGCAAGTAGATCCTGCGCGACCGTTTAAGAATTTAGTTTTGAATGGTATATTAGCAGGTGAAAGTTTAACGTATTCACAAATTGATAATAGTGAAAAAAAAGGATTAGCTGAGACTGATATTATGAGCGATGGAAGAGTCAAAATATACGATTTGGTTACTACTTATAAAACAAATAATGCGGGAGCTAATGACGATGCATACAGATATACTGTGACAATATCTAATATTCAAGCAAAGATATACAGTATTGATAATATGTTTTCATCAGAGCCATTTGTCCGAGCAAAAATAATTGATGATAATATGTCAACATCTCAAAGCTATGCTGTAAGTCCTAAAATAGTCAAAGGATATATTTTGTCATTAATTGATGATTTATGGATTGCAAATGCTTGGTCTAAAAATAGAGATACAATTAAAGATAGTATTCAAGTAAACATAAACTCAGCAAATCCATCAAGAATAGATATATCGTTTGTTGATATAATAGTGCTAGGAGAAAGGATAATAGCAGTGAATTATGGCTTTGCGTTTATGCCAGCTAACTAAATAAAAAAATATTGGAGGTGTGATATGTCAGTAAGAGGCGGAGATATTAGAGAGTTTAAGGTGAATGGAAGAGAATTAGAAATAGCAGTGCAAACAGCGGCAACTATTACAACAGGAGGATATAATACGGAAACAAATCCAACTGGTAATGGGAATATAGCACAAACAAAAACAAGAAAATTGGCAGGATTTGAGGGATTGGTTATATCAACACAAGCAGAGACAAAAGATTTTGAATTTTTGCAAAATATTTGGAATGATACTGCATCAGTTCAAATAGTATTATCGCTTGTGACGGGTGAAGTATATTCAGGAAGTTTGTATCCTAGCGGAGAGCTGTCAAAATCTACTGACACTGGACAAGTTACTATAGCTATGAAAGGGAAAAGTTTTGATAGGATTGCTTGAGGTTTTTTTCTTTTAAAAAGAAACAAATATATATGTTCTTTCTTTTGACATCGGACAAAAGAAAGAACCAAAGAAAAACCTAGTCTGCTTCGTTCGAGATAGGGGAAAATTTTTAAAGATACCGATTAATTTTTAACTTTGCTAAAAATTAATCGCTAATGAAGCTCTAAAAATTAATGTAAACATTAATTTTTATAAGCTTCTCATTTAGACTATAGTGAAAAAATTTAAATATAATTAAAAAAAAACAGTTAGAATTTCTTAACGCTTTTTATAAAAAAAATCAACTGTCTACTCCGCTAATGCGACCGGTAAGAGAATAAAAAGAAAGAGAATATAAGAGAAAAAAATAAAGCTAAATGAGAAATATATATTTTTATTAAAAAAAACAAGGAGTAAAAAAAATGGTAAAAATAGAAAAGGATGCTGCAGAAAAAATATTACAGGATATATTTGAGAAATTTGAGATAACGTCAGCAATAGAGAAAAGTGTAGAAAAAGAGAAAATATTAGATATGATAATGTATGGTATTTTGGAATTTGAAAACAAAAAAATATTCTTAAATCTTTCAAAATCAATCAAAAACGAGGCTGGAATAGATATTAGTAAAATAAGTTTAGTAGCATTGACAGGACAAAGTTTAGTTGATGCAGAAAAAAATAATAAAAATGGATTTGAGGTAGTAATATCATATATATCTTCATCAAGTGGACTACCATTTGGCTGTGTATTAAATATGGATATAAAGGATATAAAAAGATGCCAAGAAGTAATGACCCTTTTTTTGTAAGGAATGCAGAGAATCGGTTTAAAATGCGAGAGATTGCGAAAGTTTATGGATTTTCTGCGAGTGAGATAAAAAATTTTAGACAGAATGAGCTGGATTTTTGGTTTGATGGGTTGAGAAAAAAGTAAAAAAATAAATAGCGAAAGGATGATTTTTATAAAAATGTTTCAATTAAAAGTAGATACAAGACCTTTGTTGAGGTTTAAAAAGGATATTTTGAGATTGCAACTAAAAATATTTCCGTATATAGTTAGATATACTCTTAATAGCGCTGCAATAGAATCTTGGCAAATAGCTAGAAATGAATTACCAAGACACATGATAGTTCGTACAAAGTTTACGATTTCAGGAATTCGCTATAAGTTAGTACCTAATAGTGTAATGAATATAAAAAATATGGTTTCTTATCTAGGAGTTGATTCAAAGCGTAGGTATCTAGCTAAACTAGATAAAGGAGAAATAAAAAAACACACTCCAGTTCCAACATTATATTCAAGAGGTGGAAATATAAAAGCTATTATTCCAAAAATGTATAGACTTAATACACTGTTGAATGAAACATCTTTGAGTAATGTTCCATATTGGGAAAAACTGGGAAGGAAAAGAGATAAAGGATTTTTTTTGATAACAAAAAAAACTACTGGGATGAAAGTGATATTTGAAAGAACAAAAGGCGTAAAAAAATTGGAACCACTGAGGGTATGGAATAGCGAAGTTACAATAAAGGCAAGGCATTGGATGAAAGAAACTGCTGTTAATTCAAAAAGATTAGCAATGATTTATAGAGGCGTTGCAGCTGTTGTTTTAAAAAGGAAAGGGTACAATATATAGATTATATAAATATATTTAATTATGAGATATTTGTTTGAAAGTTTATTGACCGCCAAAGATACTGAGTAAAAGAATAACTAATAAAAATAAAATTATTGGAGAAAATATAATAATTAATGCTATATAAAAAAAAATTTCACAGAAATTTTTCCATGCTTTTTTGGTTATTGGGACAATATAAAAAATCATTTTTATAACCTCCTAATATCTATATTAGTATTATAACATAAAAATATACAAAGTTCAAATATAAAAACAAGGATTATAGATATGGCGGAATATAGTTTATCAATGCAATTTAAAGCTATACAAGATATAACAGAAAAACTTGAAAAGATGAGTAAATCAGTGACTAAATTTTCTGATGATGTAAATAAAAAGTTTACTGATTTAAATAAAACCTCTACTAATTTGAGCGATACGGTAGAGCAAATGGAAGGGAATATTACAATATTTTCAAAAGATATAAAAGACCAGTTTTTAGATTTTGGCAATGCAGTAGGTATAGCGGATAAAAAAATGGAAGAATTTCAAAATCAATCAATGAAAACATCCAGCATTTTGAAAAGCGGTTTTATGCTGGGGCTAGGTAATTGGGTAGCAAATAAGGCAATAAATCAATTAGCTCTAATACCGCAAAAAACGATAGGATTTATAAAAGATTCTGTGAAAGTTGGAATGGAATTTGAAAGCGTATTAGTTAGTGCAGTTTCTAAGTTGAGTGATGATTACGATAGACCATTGAAAAAAACAAGCGCAGAATTTCAATTATTGAGAGATGCAGCCAGAAAGGTAGGTATAGAGACGAGATTTTCTGCAATAGAGGGAGCAAAAGCATTAGAATTTATAGCGCAAGCAGGATTTGATGCTAAACAATCAGTAGCAATACTGCCAAAAGTTATCAATTTAGCTCTAGCATCTAATACAGACTTTGCACAATCAAGTATGATAGCAACTAAGACATTGGGAATGTTTAATATGAAAGTAGCTGATACTATTCAATTGCAAAAAAACCTTGAAAGAATAAGCGATGTAATGGCAAAAGCAGCCAATATAACTAATGCTGAAGTAGTAGATATATTTGAAACATACCAGCAAGTAGGAGCTATTTCTACATCGCTTAATACAAATATAGAAACAGTTACAGCAATGATTGGTTCTATATCAAATGTAGCCGTAAGACAACAAGCAGGAACATATTTGAAAGCAGTATTTACTAATATAGTAGACGTAAACAAGCAAGTAAAATTATTAGAAAAAGGCATAAAAGTATTAGATAAAAAAGGGGATTTATTGGATGTATTAGATATTATAGAACAAATAAAGAAAAAAACTTTAAAGATGGGGACAGGAGAAAGAGCAGGTTTTTTGAGTGATATATTTGGAGATAGAGGACTTATAGCAATATCAACCTTTGTAAATCAAGATATAGAAGCAATAAAAAATATGAGGAATGAATTGCTGGCGGCTGGTGGATCAGTGAAAGAAATGGCTGATATTTTAGACGATACGATGCAGGGTGATATTTATAAATTAAATGCGGCTTTGAATGATACAAAAATAACAATAAGCGATATAGCGCAAACGCAAGGATTAAGAGAGATGGTGCAAGAAATAACAAAAGCTATATTGCAATTAGATAGATTTTTAAAAGAACATCAAGAAATAGGTAACTTTTTGGGAAAGATGGGGAAATTTGTATTAGATCGGACTAAAGCTAATATAGATTTTGTGCCATCACTTTTTGGTAAAAGTGGAATATTTAATCGAATATATAACGATGCAGTCCCAATTTTGGATTATGGTAACTATATGTCAAGGTATGGCAGTTTAGATATAGGACAACTTCCAATAGAGCAACCGCGAATAGACGAAACGCCAATGATAAAAGAATATAAAGAGCAAAAGAATATACTGGAAAAGCAGAATATAGAAAATCTATTAAATATCAATTTTTCTAACATACCAGACAATGTACAAATTGAAAGCGATATAAAAACACCGGCAATAACCTTGAACGCTGGAAAAAGAAATAAATAGAGTAAACGTTCTTTGAAAATTTTTAGTTATTTT
>JAIRLV010000164.1 GCA_031259185.1 Elusimicrobiota bacterium
ATTAGAACTATGGCATTGCCAAATAGAAAAAAATATTAAAAAATATAAGGAGAAACATTAATGAAATTCATTAGAAACAAAAAAATCTTTATTTCAAATGTCGTTATTTTGTTAATAACATTTATTTCAAACCTATTTTCTGCTAGTATTACTAATAATAATTACAATATTACATCAGGTGATGGTTTGACAATTTTAGCAAATTCGACAAATTTAACTAATCAAACAATTACTGGTAGTGTAGATAGCGTGAGAGGTTCTGTTATATATATCACTACAGGGACTTTAAAAATTGGAGATGATGTCCAGATTAATAATAATACATCTATAAATAATAATACCTCCGCTGCAACAGTTGCAGGGGCTATTGTTATCAAAGGAGCAAATTTGGGAGACAAAGTTGAAATCGGAGATAATGTACAATTTGTAGACAATAAAGCAATTGGGAAATCCGTATATTCAACGGATAATAACTCTACTTCTAATTATGCTTTTGGTGGAGCCATTTTTGTAGATGTTGTCGGAGGAAACGGAGGATATAGTGTTAATAATACCGCAAAACTAAATTTTTCAATTGGAGATAACGTTTTATTTGAAAATAACATAGCTGGAAGCAGTTTTGATGATGTGAATGGATATCGTAGCGGTGGAGAAGGCGGAGCAATTAGATATATAGGTCCTTATACTGCTTCAAACGACACCGGAAGTACTTTCACAATTGGAAAAAATGCAACATTCAAAGGCAATAAAGCGTATATAACAAAAATATCAGATTCATTTACAGGTTCTTATTCTTATGGCAATACCTCTATGGGTGGAGCTATTTCTTTTTGGGCAACTGGGACAAATGCTACAATAGGACAAGGAGCAAAATTTATTGAAAATGCCGCAGAATATGGTGGAGCTATTTCTTATAACTATGAAGGAGATAATGCTAGCGGAGGATCTTTTACTATTTTAGATGATGCGGAATTTATTGGAAACTCAGCAATAAGAGGCGGAGCTATCAGTAATGGAACAGTTTGGGAATGTGTAGAAAAGGGTTTATCTGGCTATGATATAACTAACATTGGGGATACAAAATTTACATTAAAAAATAATACGAAGTTCATTAATAATCAATCGGAAGATAGAGGCGGAGCTATTTCAAATCTTGGAGATCTTAGTATTGGAAATAATGTTTTATTCTACGGCAATAAATCAGGTATTATATTAGATTCTAGTATTATTGGAAAACATGATTACAGCATAAATAATACTAATGGATTAGCGAAATCTCTAGATAGCATCCAAGAAGGATTGGGGGGAGCTATTTTTAATCGTCAAACAGGAAAAATTGCTATAGGAGATAAAGCTACATTTAAAAGTAATGAAGGCAAAATAGGCGGCGCTATTTATAACGAAGGGAATATAGAGATAAATAGCGGAGCAATATTTTCAAATAATATAGCAAGTAATACAGGTGGTGCTATCTATAATGCATCTAATGGAGTTATTGATTTTAAAGGGGATGTATCTTTTGTTGGAAATCAAGCAAACGGTATTGATAATGATGTTTATAATTCTGGAACAATAAATTTTTCCGATAATGCTTATCTAAAATTTACTGGCGGAATTACAAACACAGATATAAATATAAGCGTAGCAGAAAAATCTGCGATTGATGCTTCTATTATTAACTTTGGAAATAATACCAAATTTGACATTACATTAAAAGATAATGCTGTTCTTTTCAAAGCTAATCAAATTAATATCGGACAAAATAGCGCGATAACAAGTTTATTTTTGGAAAAAGGCGCAGAAGAAGGAAGTTATAAACTTTTTGATTTTAGTGTAGGAACAGCATCCGCGACTATAGTAACTTTAGAAGCTAATAATGGTCTTTTTAACATTGGTTACAACAATGCCGATCGGGAAATTGTAGTTGTTAAAAAAAGTGAAGATGAAATAATAGCTCATACTAGCGCAACTAAAAATGAAGCTAAATTGATATTAGGCTTTACCAAAAACACAACTTTGACTCAATCAAAATACGATCAATTTAATGATTTTACCGGTCAAGTTTATACTTTGATGCAAAGTAATAGCGACAATCAAAAACTTGCGTTAAAAAGTGTAGAGACAGCCACTTTTCCAACTTCATCTAATTTACTAAAAGTTAATACGGTTCAAACTACAAATCAAATATTCAACGATATAAATAATCATAATAATATAGAATTAACAAATAATATAAATGTTTGGTTTTCTGCTTTTGGAAATCAAGGAAAAGTTAATGGCAATAATAAATTTAAGACAAGTTTGCAAGGTTTAAGCGTAGGGATTGAAACCAATAATTTGGCAGATACAAAGTTAGGCTTCGTATATTCCAATGTTAGCGCAAGTATTAAACCTGATTCAATAGATTCAAATATTAATACAGATAGCTTTGGAATATATGGAAAATACTCTCCAGAGTATAAAAAATATTTTATCAATGCTATTTATGGTTATGCGACTAGCAAATATGATAACAATGCTTTTGCATTAGGTAATTCTATAAAGTCAAAATATCATGCAAACACAATATATTCACAAGTAAAAACAGGTTACAATATTTCAGCTAATGAAAATAAATATGAAATCACTCCTGAATTTGGTATCAATTATTTAAAAATAAATAGAGGAAGCGTAGCAGATTCTTTGCAGACTATAGTAGAGTCAAAAAGCTTTGATATATTTAGTGGATTTATAGGAGGAGTGGCAAAAGTACATGAATTTGAAATAATTAAAAAATTAAAATTAGATCCTAGCATACGTTTAGGTTTTGTATATGATTTTGTAAATAATAATAATAAATATAACGCGTTATTAGCCAATGGAGAAATAGTTTCATTAGAAAGCGATAAATTAGATAAGTTTGCGACAGAAATAGGTTTTAGTGTGGAAACAAAAATAGCAAATAATTTTTTGATTGCTTTAGGCTATGAAGCGCAATTTAGAACAGATTATCACAATCATACGGAATTTATAAATTTAAGTTATGAATTTGGTAAAACTAAAAAGTAGATAAATTAAAAGGAAAAGATATATAGAATTTTAAAGAAAAAAGTTGAAAAAAAGCTAAAAAATGATGAAAAAAATTGAAAAAAAGTTAGAAAATGATGAAAAAAATTGAAGGATAATGTAAAATCTTAATGAATAAACAGCAATAAATATTACAAAATAAAAAGAAAAGGCTCTCAACTAGCAAGAATAAAAAGGCTAAATAGTGTTGACACTGTATTAACATTACCATTCTTTTTAATTGTTCTTTTGTT
>JAIRLV010000176.1 GCA_031259185.1 Elusimicrobiota bacterium
AAAAAATATTTTTTATTTTTTATATAAAGAAATCAAAAATTCAAAAATTGTATTTCTTTTATCAAGTTTTTTACAAAATCTTTATCCTGATAAGTAATCTTTTGAAATTTTTGTCTAAGTTCTAACTTTGATAAAGTTTCATAGTTTGCCTTATTGTTATCTATTGTTTCAACACAAACATTGTATAAACTAATTATAGCTTTTAAAATCAAATATTGCTTTTCTAATTCTGTATAAGTGTCATATTCGTCAAAAGCATTTTGATGTAAAAAATCCTCTCTAATTGATCTAGCAGTTTCTAAAACTATTCTATCTTTATCTGACAAAGACTCATAGCCAATGAGCCTCACAATTTCTTCCAATGAAAATTCTTGTTGTAAAATTTTCATAGCTTCATTTCTATAATCCATAAAATCTGCCATATTATCTTGTTTATTTTGAAAGTAATCTTTCATATTATTTTGATATAGCGAATAACTTCGTAGCCAGCTTATAGCTGGGAAATGTCTACTAAATGCTAATTTGGCTTCTAGACTCCAAAACACTTTTACAACTCTCAATGTAGCTTGGACAACTGGCTCTGATAAATCGCCTCCAGCTGGCGAAACAGCTCCAATAACGCTGAGCGAGCCTTCTCTTTTTCTATTATCGCTTGATAAACAAGTAACCTTTCCAGCTCTTTCATAAAATTCTGCCAATCTTGTCGACAAGTATGCAGGATAACCTTCTTCACCCGGCATTTCTTCTAATCTGCCAGACATTTCTCTAAGGGCTTCTGCCCATCTAGAAGTAGAATCTGCCATCAACGCAATATTATAACCCATATCTCTAAAATATTCAGCTATTGTAATCCCAGTATAGACTGATGCTTCACGAGCTGATACCGGCATATTGCTTGTATTCGCTATCAAGACTGTTCTGTTTATCAATGTTTCTCCAGTTTTTGCATTTTTTAGATGCGGGAACTCCATTAAAACATCTGTCATTTCATTCCCTCTTTCACCGCAACCAATGTATACAACTATATCTACTTCAGCCCATTTTGCTAATTGATGCTGCACAACAGTTTTTCCGCTACCAAAAGGACCCGGAATACATGCAGTTCCTCCTTTTGGAATCGGAAAAAATGAATCTATAACTCTTTGTCCAGTAATCATAAGTTCATCTGGTATCAATTTTTCATTGTATTTTCTAGGAATTCTGACTGGCCATTTTTGCAACATTATGACAGAAAATTGTTCTTTATTTTCATTTTCAATAGTTGCAACCGTTTCTTCAACTGTAAAATTGCCATCTTGAATTGATATAATTTTTCCAGATATTCCTAATGGAACCATAATTTTATGCGTAATAATTGACGTTTCTTCAACCTCTCCAATTATGTCGCCAGAATTGACTAAATCTCCAACACTGAGTATTTTTCTAAAATTCCATTTTTTTTCTCTATCTATGGCAGGAAAATTCCCGCCTCGCGGGATAAAATTACCTTCTTCTTTTTTCATCTTTTCCAGAGGTCTTTGGATACCGTCATAGATAGAAGTTATAAGCCCTGGACCAAGCTCTACACTTAAAGCATCACCTGTAGCTTCAACTGGTTCTCCAGGTTTTAATCCCGTAGTATCCTCATAAACTTGAATTGAAGCTTCATTCCCTTTTAATTCTACAATCTCTCCAATAAGTTTTAAATTTCCTACTTTTACTACCTCGTACATTTTAATATTTTTTAAATCTTCTGCTATAACAAGCGGACCAGAAATTTTTTTTATTTTTCCATTTTTTACTTCATTCATAACAAAATCTCCTATTATTTATATCCCTAAAATCTGATAAGCTATAAAATTTTACTTTATTTAATTTAATTTAAAAATTGATTCTTTGCTACAATATGTCTACACCCATTGCTTTTTCAACTATAGATTTTAATCTTTTATAGTATAATTTATCTTCATTTTTTTTATCATCAAGTGACGGGAGTAACACAACATTTATTTGAGTCTGTTTATATAAATCATCCAAATTATCTTCTATCAATTTTCCAGCATATTCTGACAAAAATAAAAATTTATAATTACATTTCTTTATTTCTTCCCAAACTTTTATAACTTGCTCACCATTATCCACTTCAAAAACTGTTACTCCTAATGGAATAAAGCCTTTCCAAATTTCTTTTTCGCCAATCAATGCTATCATAAAAAACTCCAAACTAATAATATCAATTTTTTATATTTTAAAACTTTTTAACTTTTTAAATTGTTTTTCAAACTCGTTTTTTATAGTTCCCAAGTTTTTTATTTTAGTCATGTCTTTTTCTCTGAAATCCCATTTATAACCTCTACCAGTGCCTCTCTTGCCTAATATTATGCAATTTTTTAAAATCTATATCTTTTTGTAAAACAAATTTTATATACAAATCATTTGGAGTAATCCCTAAAAATAGTATCCCGTCATAATCGCCATTCTCTTTAATTCCTTCATTCTGAAATTTTTTATTTGTATCTATAGATGAAGTTTTAATTTCAAATTTCATACTATTAAATTTTAAATCCCAATCGCATTGATCGCCATCATTATATTCTATCTTTAATCGCCTATAATAAATTCTTGACAAAGTCTCTTCAAAAAATCTCTCTCCAAAACTTCCTCTTTTATCTATTTGTAAATTTCTATATTCGCGATATTTACTATTAGGATCAAGCCATTCGTTTTGCGCTTCCTTTAAAACTTGTTTTAAGATTGGGATTGCAATTTCATCAATTTCATTTATCATAGTATCCAGCCTTTATTATTTCATTTTCAATAATATCTGTTCTTAGATTTATTGCGCTATTAGTTGATAAAAATGCAATTTTGGTCCAATCCTTTTCAAAAAAAATTTTGTTTAGTTCAAATTTTTTTTTATAAAAAACTACTCCATATCCTCTTTTATTTGGTAATTCATTGAAACTTTTATATGCTTTCATACCTTTAAAACAAGTTGATGGTAAATATACATCACATCTATCTAGCATATTTTTGTTTCTTGTGCTACTTGGAGTTCCTCCATTACTTAGAGAATAAACTTTTGCAATAGTTTTACAAGTTTTTTTAGGTTCTATTTTAATTTTTTCTGTATTTATTTTTGTCCATACTTGAAAAATTGTTGCTACTCCAACTTTTTCACCATTTGGATATTGAAAAGAATTTAACGGTAATTTTTCACTGTGCGCTAGTTTATAATCTTGAACTCGAGACATTGGAACTCCTTTTCCAGTACTATTAAATAAAGGAGGCAAAATAAAAGCGACAATATCGGCAAATTTACTAGAATGATTGATAAACCTTAAAGCTAAGTTTCCACGAAGCCCAAAAGGCGGATTGCCAATAACAATATATTTTTTATTTTGTTTAGGCATATAATCAAGATAATTAATTTTTATTAATTCTTTTTTCATAATCCCTTTAGGTTCTATATCAATTCCAATTCTTTTATTTTTTGTTAAAATATTATAAAAATTACAACAACCAGCGCTTGGTTCTATAAAAATATAATCGTCAATATTTATTTCTAATTTTTTTAATACCTGTCTAGTTTTTTCATAACAATATTGAGATATTTTATCATTTGTATAAAATTGATCTTTATTTCTATATGTATTTTTTATTTGATATTTATTACCTAATAAATGATTTATGTCATTATAATAATTCTCTGGGACTCTTTTTTGTTTTAACCAACGATTTATAGTTCCATTATGTATAAATAATTTTCTTTTTATTTCAGTTATGGAAATATTTTGTAAGAGTTCTTGAAACATATCAAAAGAATTAATATTTATTTGTGATTGTATCATAATTAAATCCTATCAAAATAACTTTGTAATCTATTTTAATTAAAAAGAGACGAAGTCTCAAAATTTGAAATCTATCTGTGTAGAATTTTCTAACCTAAACCTAGCTTTCTCTGGATTAACTTCAAAAGGATATTTCCCATCAAAACAAGAAAGGCAATATTTATGTTTATTATTTACACTATTTAATAAGCCTTCAGTACTGATATAAGCTAAAGAATCTACTCCTAAAATTTTTTCTATTTCTTTTACAGAATGCGAAGAAGCGATTAATTTTTCTTTGTCCGGAGTATCAATTCCAAAAAAACAAGAATCTGTAATTGGGGGAGAAACTATTCTTAAATGAATTTTTTTTGCCCCACAATTTTTTAATGCTTCTATTCTCATTTTAGTTGTTGTAGCTCTAACAATTGAATCGTCTATTAATATAATTCTTTTATTTTTTATTATTTCTTTTACTGGATTTAATTTTACTCTAACTCCAAAACTTCTATCATCTTGAGTAGGTTTTATAAAAGTTCTTCCAACATAATGATTTCTAACAAAACCCATCTCTAATGGAATTTTTGATTCATCGGAATAACCGAATCCTGCATAAATCCCAGAATCTGGGACAGGAATAACTATATCGGCGTCAACCGGAGCTTCTTTTGCTAATTGTATCCCAAGCTCCTTCCTAACTGATTGAACAGATTTTCCAAAAACAATACTATCAGGTCTGGCAAAATAAACATATTCAAAAATACAACATCTATGCGCTTCATTTTTGTTAAAATAATATGAAGTTACGCCATTATCATCAATCATAATTAATTCGCCCGGTTCAATTTCTCTAATATATTCAGCATTTATTAAATCAAAAGCGCAAGTTTCTGATGACACGACATATTTTCCGCCAACTTTTCCTAAAACTAGAGGTCTAAAACCCCATGGATCTCTTGCAGCAATTAAGTTATCTCTTGACATAATAAGTAAAGCATAAGAGCCTTTTAATAGATTCAGTGAATCTATGATACTTTGAATAAAATTTTTTTTAGTATTTTTGGCAAGTAAATGAATAATTATCTCACTATCTAAGGTTGTCTGGAAAATGGCGCCTTTTTCTTCTAATTGTTCTCGCAATTCAAAAGCATTTATGATATTTCCATTATGTGAAATAGCAATTGGTCCTTTTGAATAATAAACCGAAAAAGGCTGAGCGTTTCTTTCTATTGAAGATCCGCTAGTCGAATATCTAACATGCCCTATTGCAATATTCCCTGTTAAACCATTTAAAATTCTTTCTTTAAATATATCAGAAACAAGTCCCATTTTTTTATAATTTTTAATTCTTGTTCTATCAGAAACTGCTATTCCCGCACTTTCTTGCCCTCTATGTTGCAACGCATAAAGCCCTAGATATGTCATATGTGTTGCTTCTGGATGATTAAAAATACCAAATACCCCACATTCTTCTTGCATTTTATCATGTTCTAACATTTTCTAGAATCTCCTTAAACTGATTAAATAAATAATGTGAATCATTTGGTCCAGGTGAAGCTTCTGGATGATATTGAACCGAAAATACCGGATATTTTTTATGTTTAATCCCTTCTAAAGTATTATCGTATAAATTTTTATGAGTTATTTCTACAATATCTAAATTTAAAGTTTTTTCATTTATTGCAAATCCATGATTTTGAGAAGTAATTTCTATTTTCCCCGTTTTCAAATTTTTTACTGGGTGGTTTCCGCCTCTATGCCCAAACTTCAATTTGTAAACATTTGCTCCTAACGCTAAGCCAATTAATTGATGACCTAGACAAATTCCAAAAATTGGTTTTTTACCAATTAATTCTTTAATTTCTTGTATTATATCAGTCAATGCAACTGGATCTCCAGGACCATTTGACAAAAATACGCCGTCAGGATTTAATTTTAAAATTTCTTCAGCTGTTGTTTTTGAAGGAACTACTATCACTTCATAATTTAAATTTTCTAATATTCTGAGTATATTTAATTTAACTCCAAAATCCATTACTACTATCTTTTTTGTTTTTGGATAATTTTTATTAGACCAAACATAAATTTCTTTTGTTGAAACCTGATGGACTAAATTTCGCCCAACGAGAGATGGGTATTCATTCAATTTTTGAAGTAATTTTTTAATGTCAAAAACTTCTGTTGAAATAATAGCTTTCATAGCGCCTTTAATTCTAATGTATTTAGCTATGGCTCTAGTATCAACCTTACAAATCGCAATAATATTATTTTCTATTAAATAACTTTTTAAACTTTTTTGTGCTCTATAATTACTGTATTTGTCAATATAGTCTCTAACAATTATTGCTTTTAGAAAAATTTTTTTTGATTCAATATCTTGTGAATTTACGCCATAATTTCCTATCAACGGATAAGTGAAAGTGACAATTTGTTCATAATAAGAAGGATCAGTTATAATCTCTTGGTAACCCGAAAGACTTGTATTAAAAACAATTTCACCAATAGTTTCACCATTAACGCCAAAAGATTTTGCATGAAAAATATTCCCATCTTCCAAAACTAAAATCGCTGATTTTTTATGATTATTCATACAAAAAACCTCAAGATCATTTATAAAATATATTTTTATATTATAAATCTTTTATAAAATTTAATCAACTTTTTATTATTTTATGTAATAGCTATGATTTATATTATGAAGTATTATAGAAACTTGTGTGAAAAATGAGATGAATCAAATGCCTAAAATTTCTACGCTAATTTTTGTAGCATTAGCGTCAATTAAATTTTCTGCTAATTCCTTTATACTACAAATACTACAAAAAGGTCTTTTTACAATCTCTCCTGTGCAATTTTTTTAATTGACTATATCCAAAAGTTTTATTTTGTTCATAATGTTCGCTTCACAGATATGAGTAAGGAGAAAAAACATAAAGGATATTTTTTTGCTTGTCTTTTGATTATACTTATAAAAACTTTTTTTTAAAAAGATAAAATTAGTTTGTCAAAGCGTAAAAAATAAAATAAAATATTCTGAAAATCTACCATTACTCGCAACGTGTTTGAACGAAACGGAGCGAAGCGAATACACCTCTATCCTTCAATAAAAGCAGTAGTGAAAATATACATAAAACATCATATAAAATAAAAAATTCTGCTATAAATAATCTCTCTCAAGATAAAAAGTTCTATAATTTAAAATTCAAAAAAATGTGGATAAAATTAAATGAAACATTTTTATATAATTGAAAATAAAGAGACATTTTTTGACAAAAATCCAGCAATAAATATGGCTATTGATGAAATGCTTTTTGAATTTTTGAAAAAAGAAAGCACAAAGATTGGTTTTATCATAAGATTTTATACTTGGGAAAATTCTTATTTATCATTTGGATATACTCAAAGAATCAAAAAAAAATTAGAATTATTGAAGAAGTTCAGTAATAATAAAACTCAAAATTTTGTGCGTAGACCTACTGGAGGCGGTTTTGTAGAACATGGCAATGATATTTGTATCGCAATTGTTTCAAATATAAATTTATTTCCAAAATTAAAAAAATTAGATTATTCTTACAATCTAATACACTCGCTGATTTTGAAAGCGATTAAAAATTTAAAGAAAGATGATACAGATTTTTCTTCAATGATTTTGTATAATTCAAACGATGAAACAATTAATATAAATTCCAAAAATCAAAAATATAATTTTTGTTTTGAAAAACCGGTTTTAAATGATATAATGCTAAAAGATATCAAAATTGTTGGTAGCGCTCAAAAAAGAGTTGTTGACAAAAATATTACATATCTTTTA
>JAIRLV010000297.1 GCA_031259185.1 Elusimicrobiota bacterium
AGATGGAATAAGTTTTTCTATAGTAAAAAAGCTTGATAATCTTGAAGTTGGTTGGATAACTGGACGGCGTTCAGAGAGCGTTGAAACGAGAGCAAAACATTCTGGCATAAAGTATTTAGTTATGGGAGAATTAGATAAAATTTCAGCTTACAGAGATATAAAAATTAAATCTGGATTAAAAAATGAGGAAATTACTTATATTGGAGACGATTTGGTAGATATTCCAGTTTTAAAAGAGGCTGGATTATCAATTTGTCCTCTAGATGCAGTAGAAGAAGTTTTAAAAATTTGTGATTTAAAAGCAGATTGTATAGGCGGGAATGGAGTTTTTAGGTTTGCTTTGAAATTTATACTTTCATCTCAGAATCGTTGGGAAAACATTGAAAAAATATTTACAAATAAAAAAAATATAATAAAATGACAAAAAAATATGGTAAATATTAGAGATTTTAATACAAAAGCAATTATTTTAAAAAAATATAAAGTTGCCGAGAATGATTTATCATTTTTAATGTTAACTGAAAAATTTGGGAAAATTAATATTTGGATGAAAGGCGCGAGAAAAATTTTTCAAAAACAAAAGTTTGGAACATATTTAGATTTATTTTCATTATTAGAAATAGGGCTTTATAAATATAAGAGCAGAAGTACTGAAAACGAAAGAAATCTTTTGAAAAATATAAAAACATTAGAATATAATTATGATATAAGATTAAATTTTGAAAAATTTGAATTAGCAAACTTTTTTTTGCAAACTGTAAATAAAATGACAATATTAAATACAGGAAAAGAGGTTTTTGCTTTACTGAATGAATCTCTTGTGTTGCTTGACAAATGCGATGCAAATAATCTTGATTATTTGAAATACATTTTTTTACTCAATTTATCAACAACTTTAGGATATAAATTTGAGCTAGATAAATGTACAAATTGCGGACTTCTTGTTCCTGATCAAATCAAAAGAATTGTTTTTTCTTTTGGCGATGGTGGAATACTTTGTAATGTTTGCAAACAAAAAAGGTTAAAAGACAATACTTATTATCATGATTTTTTTCAAATAAATAAAGATTTGTTTTTTTTGCTCAAGAAATTTTATAAATTAGATGTTTTTGATAATAATTTTTTTAAATATTTTAATGACAAAGACAAATCTGTCATGAATACAGAAGCTTTTAATATTTTTTTTGACAAAGTAATGAAAAATTTAATAAATTTGAGTTAAAGGAAATTTTTTATGCAAAATAGAATAAATAAAATGTTTCACGAATTAAAAAAAGAGAATAAAAAAGCTTTGATAACATTTATTACAGCAGGTTATTTAGATTTAGAATTCACGGAGGATTGCGTCTATGAAATGGCAGAAAAAGGCGCTAACATAATAGAATTAGGGCTGCCATTTTCTGATCCAATTGCCGATGGAGAAGTAATACAAGAGTCGTCTTATCAAGCTCTATCAAAAGGAATAAATATAGATAAAGTCTTTAGAATGGTTGAAAATATCAGAAAAAACAAAATTGAAATTCCTTTGATTATGATGACTTATTATAATTTATTGTTAGCTAGAAATTTAGAAGAAGTTGTAAAAATTTCTAAAGAAGTAGGATTAGACGGTTTTATTATCCCTGATTTATTGCCTTTGAAAACAAATGATGATTTACAGCTTTATGATATATTGAGTAAATATAATTTGAATTTGATATGTCTATCTTCTATTTTAAGCGATAGAGAAAGATTAAAAAAATTGACAGATATTACAAAAGGTTTTTTGTATTTGATTATTAAAGTCGGGACTACTGGTAAGTCAAATGATTTAAATTATGATTTGATAGAGCGCAAAGTCAAAGAATTAAAAGAAATAAATCCTCACTTGCCAGTCGCATTAGGTTTTGGCATTGACTCTATAGAAGATGTGAAAAATTTAAAAATTTATGCTGATGGTTTGATTTTAGGAAGTAAAATAATTAAAATAATTAAAGAAACAAGTAGTGTAAAAAAAGTTGGAGAATTTATAGCAGAATTGAGACAAGAATTGGATAATTAAATTTTTTAATATAATTGATTTTTTACTTTTTCATTAAATTAAAAAATATAATTTTTAAAAAAAATTAAAATAAAATTGAACATATTTTTATGTTATATCACATAAAAAGTAAAATTTTAAAGTGAATTTTTGGAGGATATAATAATGTTCAAAGGCTCTATAGTTGCATTAGTTACTCCATTTAAAAATGGGATGCTAGATAAAAATAAATTAAAAGAACTTGTTGAATGGCATATAAAAAACAATACAAGCGCTATTATTCCATGTGGAACAACTGGCGAATCTGCGACATTGACGCATTTAGAACACAATGAAGTTATAGAAATAGTTGTAGAAGCTGCGAACAAAAAAATTCCAATTATTGCTGGAACTGGTTCAAATAATACAAAAGAGTCTATTCTTTTATCACAACATGCCCAGTCAGTTGGAGCTGATGGTATTCTTATGATAACGCCTTACTATAATAAGCCTTCACAAAACGGAATTTACGAACATTTTAAAGTTATTTCAGAAAATATTAATATTCCGATAATGCTTTATAATATTGCCTCTAGAACAGGCGTAAATATGTCTGCAGAGCTAATTTACAGACTTTCAAAATTAAAAAATATAGTCGCTATAAAAGAAGCTAGCGGCAATATAAATCAAATAAGCGATATTATTGAAAAATGCGACGAAAGTTTTGTTTTGATGTCTGGCGATGATGCTTTGACTTTACCTGTTTTGTCTTTGGGTGGGACAGGGGTTGTTTCTGTTTTAGCTAATATTGCGCCGAGAGATGTATCAGATATGGTAAAAGCTTTTCAAAAAGGCGATATAAAAAAAGCTAGAGAATTGCATTATAAATTGAGTAATTTGGTAAAAGCTATGTTTTTGGAAACAAATCCGGTTCCAATAAAAACCGCTATGGAAATTTTGGGTATTTGTAGTGGAGAAGTTAGACTTCCAATGTATAAAATGGATGAAAAAAATATTGAGAAATTAAAAATTGCTTTAAAAAATTATGGCTTGATTTAATAATTCAATTATGTATTTTTGGCGAATCAATTTTTATAATATTGCGAAGGCGCCGTATATATAAAAAAAATTTTTTTAAATTTACAATAAAAAATGATATGATATAGAAATAATGGAGTCATTTATGCAGAAAAGATCTGGTTTCACAATTATAGAATTGAGCGTAGTAATAGTAATAATTTTTATTTTGGCGTATATGGCGATTCCTAGGTTTACAGATTTATTTCGTAGAACAAAAGAAAATAAAACAAAAGCGATCCTTGTAGAATTAAGAGATGGAATAAAAAAGTATTATGAAGACAATGGAGTTTATCCATACAATATTACAACACAAGATTTTTTAGGAACAAAAAAATATTTTCCATATGAAAAATTGCCAAAAGTAGAACTTGGAAAATATCATGCAGACAAAAATACTTTAAAACTGGGAGGAGAAATAGATAATACTGGCGGTTGGTATTATAATCATGAGACTGGTGAAATAAAAATAAATTCTAATTTTTTAGATACAAAAGATTTGGAGTACAGTAAATGGTAACTAATATTTATAATTTAACTATTTATTTTTTTATTATTTTATTATTGTTTTTTTTATCAATTTTATCAGTTTTTTTTGTAGAAAATGCAAAAAAAGATGGTAAAAATTTAAAGTTAGACTTTTTTTCTTTTAAATTTATAAAATTATGCCCATTATTCTGCGATATTTATTATTTGATTTCTGTCAAAAATAGACTTATAAAAAAATTCAGTATAAAAAAATTATTTGTATTTTTATTAATATTTTTTATTAATGTTTTTATATTTTATGTCTTATTTAGATTTGAATTTTTTTACAAATTTAGTTCCAATTTATTTTTGCATTTTTTTATAATTTATTTCTTATTTTTAGCAAGTATAATAGATATAAAATATAGAATAATTCCCAATTTTATATTTTATATTCTACTATTATTAGCTACTTTATTTTCTATAAACAACTCGGTCTTTTTCGTCAATTTATTGGGCGCTATAATCAGTTTAATAATCTCTTTGTTTGTATATTATTTAGGTTTTTTTATATTTAAAGAGGACGCATTGGGTTTTGGCGATGTAAAAGTTTTCTGTTGTATTGGTTTATTATTTGGAATTAAAGGTTTTTTGTTAGTATTTTTTTATGCTTTTTTTATAAGCGCAATATTTGGATTAATTTTAAAAATTACATATTTCTTTAAAAATAAATATAAAAAAAATAATAATAATTTAAAAAAAATTTATTTACCATTTATTCCTTTTATATTTATTGCCACTATTTTAGCGCTGTATTTTGAAAATTATATTGTAATTTTTAAATAAATATGTAATAATAAACAAAAAACTTACAAGCCTCCCTATAGGGTGGCTTTTTTTATACTAAATTATTAATGATACAAATTTTGCTTTTTGGAGGAATTATGGATAGTTTGGGTGGTGATTTATTGCCGATTTTAGAACTTATTGAAAGAGAAAAAGGAATTTCAAAAGAAAATTTATTAAAACTTATAGAACAATCAATAATTTCAGCATTTAAAAAGCATAATAACAAATTTTCTAATATAAAAGTCAATGTTAATATAAATGGACACATTGAAATGTTTGCGTATAAAAAAGTTGTAGTCGATGTTAAATATGAGACCAAAGAAATATCATTGGCAGATGCTAAACTTTTAAAAAAAGATGCTAAAGTTGGGGATGAAATAGAAATTGAAATGGAAGCTGATTCTTTTGGTAGAATTGCAGCGCAAACTGCTAAACAAGTTATAATACAAAAAATGCGAGAAACGGAAAAATCTAATTTGTATAAAGAATATAAAGAAAAAGAGGGCAATATTGTTAATGGATATATAAATAAAATAATTAATGGGACAGCTATCATAGATTTAGGAAAAGTAGAAGCAATATTGCCAGTTTCAGAACAGATCCAGAATGAAAATTATGTTCAAGGTATGTTTGTAAAAGCATATATTTTGAAAGTTGAGGATGCTCTAAGGGGTATAAAAATATTAATTTCTAGGAAAAGTCCTCAGTTTTTAAAAAAATTATTTGAAATAGAAATTCCAGAAATTTATGATGGGACTATAGAGATTAAAAATATAGCTAGAGATGCGGGTAATAGGGCGAAAGTAGCTGTTTATTCAAAAAATCCAAAAGTTGATCCGATTGGATCAAGCGTAGGAGTTCGAGGAGTCAGAATAAAAAATATTATTGATGAATTGAATGGTGAAAAAATAGATTTAATTTTATATAATGAAAATCCTAAAATTTTTATTGAAAATTCTCTGAAACCAGCTAAAATAGATAATATATATTTAGATGAAGCGCACAAGAATGCAGAAATAATTTTAACGGATGATCAACTATCATTAGCAATTGGAAAACAGGGGTCAAACGTAAAATTAGCTGCAAGACTGACTGGATGGCATTTAGAAATTAAGACAAATTCTCAAAGACAAAATGAAAAAGACGAAAAAATTGAAACTGCAATAAAGAGTATAGAACAACTTGATGGAATAAGCGCAAAAAGCGCTGGAATTTTGATATCTGCTGGATATACGCTTGACACATTAAAAAGTGTAACAAAGGAAGATTTGTTAGGTTTGCAAGGTATTGGAGAAAAAACAGCAAACAATATTTTGAAAGCTATAAAAAATTTTTTTAAATAATTTATTAACTAATTGAAAATTTTTATTTTATAAAAGAAAGGATTTATGTAAAATGTTAGAAATCTTTGAAGAAAAATTTTCAAAGTTTGAAAAAGAACTACAAGAACTCGAAAAGTTAATAATTGATCCTAAAATAATAAACGATCTGAATTTATTAAAAAAATATTCAAAAGAGCATTCAAAATTTAAAGAAAAAGTTGAAACATATAAAAAATTTAAAAAAATTTTGTATGAGTTAGAAGAAATAAATAACACTTTAAGAATAGAAAAAGATACTGAAATGTTGCAATTTTTGAAAGATGAGAGTATTAATTTAGAAATAAAAAAAGATAAATTGATACAAGAATTGAAATTGATTTTGCTTCCTAAACATAAATACGCTAATAAGAATACAATCATTGAAATAAGAGCTGGAACAGGGGGAGAAGAGGCATCCTTGTTTAGTGGAGAACTTTTTCGTATGTATTCTAGATATGCTGAAAAAAAGGAATGGGATATTGAAATATTAGATGCAAACTCGACGGAACTTGGCGGTTTCAAAGAAATTATTTTTCAAATAAATGGTTATGAAGTATATAACTATTTGAGATTTGAAAGTGGGACTCATAGAGTCCAAAGGGTTCCGCTTACAGAAGCTAGCGGGAGATTACATACTTCTGCTGTTACAGTTGCCGTTTTACCAGAAGCGGATGATGTTGATATTGATATAAAACAAGAAGATTTGAGAATTGACACCTTTTGTTCTTCAGGTAAAGGTGGGCAAAGCGTAAATACAACAAAATCTGCTATTAGAATTACACATATCCCTACAGGACTTGTAGTTTCATGTCAAGATGAGAGATCGCAATTAAAAAATAAAAACAAGGCAATGAAAGTTTTAAAATCTAGAATATTAGATTTGGAAATTCAAAAACAAAATAACGAATTATCTGAAAATAGAAAAAATCAAGTTGGCTCTGGAGATAGGAGTGAAAAAATTAGAACTTATAATTTTCCACAAGATAGAATAACAGATCACAGAATAGGATATACTAGACATAATTTAGTTTCATTTTTAGATGGTGACATTGACGATGTTTTGGAAGCTCTACAAATTAATTATCAGAATGAAATTTTGGAAAATGAAAATAATATTA